>JACCYD010000615.1 GCA_013696695.1 Deltaproteobacteria bacterium
GGTGGTGGTGTGGCGCCGGGCTTCACCACGGGCATCTGTGCGGTCTGGCGCACCGGCGGTGTCGGCGTCTCGGTTGGCGGCTTCCCGGTGGTGGGCACACCCGGGCGCGTGGTCGGCGTGATCGGAACGCCGAATGGACGCGTCACGGTCTTGGTGGTGGGGGTGGCGGTCGTCGAGTTGGCGCGGCCGGTCGGCTTCGGTTTCGCGAGCGCATCGTGCGCGGCGCGCAGCAACAGAAACACCTCGTTCGACAGCCGCTGGATCTCGGTGGACATCCGGCCGAACCGCGCCGGATGAAACGTCTTGGTCAGCTGGAGGAAGGCGCTGCGGATCTCTGTAGCGCTGGCGTTCCGCGGCAGTCCGAGCGCGATGTGCGGACTCTCCGAGAGGCGCGTCTGCATCTCGAGGAGCAGCGCTCGCGCATTGGCCTCCTCAGGGGACATCGTCTGGGATCGTAGCTCGAAGCCGCGTCGCGAAGCAAAGCCTGGATCTCACTTGGTTTGCTGGGAGTCGCCACCGGGCGCTTGCGCTGGCGCTGGCGCTTGCGGTGTGGGCGCTTGCGAGCTCTGGATCGCAGGCTCTTTGGCGTTCTTCGACGGAGCCTTGGCTTGCGGCGCGAGCTTCTGGACCGCGTCGTCATTGGTCGGCTTGAAAGGCCGTGGCTTACCGAGGTCGGACTTGATGGTCGGCTTGGCGGGGGCCGGCTGCTTCGGCACGGGCTTCGGAGGCGGGGCCACGTTGGTCTTGTCGCTATCGAGAAGACGCTTCGTCTTCGCGTCGAGCTCTTTGTCGAACGAATCGTTCGGCACGTTGTTGGCCTGCTCGCCCTTCGAGCGCGGGATGCCGACGGGCGGCTGCGTGATGCGCGTATCGCCGGTTCCGCGGTCGGCACGCGCGAGCTTGATCGGTGCACCGGGCGCTCGGGAGACCACGATGCAGCTGCCGTCGCGCCGTGCGGTCTCGACCTTCTCGGCACTGACCTCGAGCGTCTCCGCGGTGGGATCGAACTTGTACTCGATGCGGTGAGGGATCGAGCAGCCGGCTTCGCCGTGGTGCGCGCGCTCGTCGGTCATCTCCGCCGTCGTCGCGAACATCACCGCCTCGCTCCCCGTCGGTGAATCGACGAGATCGCACGTGCGCCACAGCTCGCGATCGCCGGTCACCGTCTCGAGGCGATAGACCTCGACGCGTTCACCGGTACGCCAGAATCCGCGCAGCTTGCCGTCGGGCATCGACCACACGCCTTGGAACCCGAGCACCGGCTGTAGATCCTTGACCAGGCTGAGCGGCTTGTCTGCGGTCAGCGTGTCGGTGATCGGGCGGTACCCCGGCTTGCTGATCGCGAGCGTGAGCTTCGCACCCGCCGGCACCTCGACCTTGACCGGCGTCTCGCCGAGCAACTGACCGTCGCGATGCACCTTCGCGTTCGGGGGCCGCGTGATCACCTCGAGCTTGATCACCCGTTCGGTGGAGGTTGCCGCGGGTCGATCTCGGTCGCGGTCGTCGCGTTCGCTGTCACCGGGCCGGACCACGAGGAAGCCAATGACGGCGAGGGCGAGCACCGATGCACCGGCGACGGCCGGCATCGCGAGCGAACGCTTGCCGCCAGCGGCCGGCACCTCGACGGCGTGGCCCTGGGAGGCAGCGCGTAGGGCATCGACCAGCGCGCGCCCCGTGGGGAACCGATCGTCTGGACTCTTCGCCATCGCGCGCGCGAGCACCGGATCGAGCGTCTGGTGGTGCTCGGGCGACTTTTGCGCGGTTCCGCGCTGCGACAGCGCGGGCACCGGCGAGCGGAAATGCTGTTCCATCATCTGCGGCAGCGTCGGCGCCTTGAACGGCAACGTGCCCGACAACAGCTCGTACGCCATCACACCAAGCGCGTAGCGATCCGAGGCCGGCCCTGCCCCTTCCGCGCTCCATTGTTCCGGCGCCATGTAGCCCGGCGTGCCGAGCCACGTGCCTTTTCCGGTGAGCGTGCCGTTTCCGATCCCGCCACTGCCCGTCGCCGTCGCCGTGAACAGCTTCGCGATGCCGAAATCGAGCACGAACACCTTCGGCTTCGCGCCCGACGTCAGCATCACGTTGTCGGGCTTGAGATCGCGATGCACGACGCCGCGTGCGTGGGCGGTGTCGAGTGCATCGGCGATCTGTTCGAGGATGTCGAGTGCCGCGGCGACCGGCAGCGGGCCGTCCTCGAGCACCTTGCGCAGCGACTTGCCATCGACCAGGTCCATGACGAGGTACAGCCGACCGTCGTCGCCCTTGAGCTGGCCGAAGTTGAAGACGTCGATCACGTTCGGGTGATCGATCTGGTTGACGGCGCGCGCCTCGCGAACGAACCGTTCCGCGGCTTCCTTGTCCGACGCCAGCTCGCGCTTGAGCACCTTGATGGCGACGCGCTTGTTGATCACCGGATGGCGGCCGGCGTAGACCTCCCCCATCGCCCCGGCGCCGAGGAACTGCTCGACGACGTAATCACCGACCGCATCGCCTTCGACCAGCCGATCGGGACCAAACCGCTCGGGCTCGAGGTTGCCGCGCCCTGGGCTTGCCAGGGTCGGACCGGTGGCGATGTGGCTATTCGCCATGAACGTCATCGTAGCAGCCAGGACACCTGAATTCCTGGCCGGTTTCTATCGAGGTAGCTCGGCCAGGCGCTTGCGGATTTCCGCCACCGAGGGGTGGGCGAGCCCGCTCCCCTCCCAGGCGGTAGCCACCGCCTTCTGGACCGCGCCATCGCCGCTCCACAACGCGCAATCGGGGAGCAAGATCGCCCGATACGCGTGATAGACGCGGGGCTGGAGCACGGCCTCGCAGGCCTTCGCTGCACCTGCCGGGTTCCCCGCTGGCAACGAGCGCCCGTGCGAGGTGATGAGAGATCAACATCGCGGTATCGCCCTGTGATGGAGCTTTTCGATCACCTTGATCGCGACCTCGCGATCGAGCTGCGTGTCGCGCGCGCGATACACGAGGACGCCGAGCAGCACGTAGCGCGACGGCACCAGGGCCTCGGCGGCGCCGCTCGTGCCAGGCCCATGCGCCGAGCATCTTGCAATGGCCCCGACCCAAGGCCAATATCGCGGACGCTTGTCCGTCATCTCACCCAGCCCCGCCGCACCGACGGTCGCCGCGCCTCATCACATCACCGTGAAGCGCGCGTCGATGACTGTCGAAGGTCACGCGCTCGAGGACGTCGCGCTGTCGGGCTACGTGCTCGGACAGCCGCTCGGGACGGCACCGATCGTGATCGTCGTCGGCGGCATCACCGCGTTGCCGTTTCCGTTCGGCGACCAGTCGGATCCGGAGAATGTCATCGAGCCGTGGTGGCCCGCGCTCCGCGCCCCCGATCTTATCGATCCCGACACGATGACCGTGTTGTGTCCGTGCTGGCCGGGCAACGGCTCGACGTGGAAGGGGTTCGACAACGGACCGATTCCGCAGCTCTCCGCACTCGGCCTCGCGGATCTGATCGCGGCGTGGCTCGACGGCATCGGCTGCGCGAAACCGGCCGCGTTCATCGGCGCGAGTCTCGGCGGGCTCGTCGGCATCGCGTTCGCCACGCGTCACCCGGCGAAGTGCTCGAGGCTGATCACGATC
>JACCYD010000666.1 GCA_013696695.1 Deltaproteobacteria bacterium
GGCGATCTTGGTGCGCGCGAGCGCCGACGTGCAGCCCGAGGTGACCGCCGCGCTGGTCGTCGCGTCGACCTCGGCGAACGTCGCGCCGGTGATCGTCGCCGAAGCGGCCGTGCCGCCGGTGCCGACCGAGGTGATCACCACGGTGCCACCGGTCGCGAAGTAGCTCTTCGCGTCCGCGGTGCCCTTGCCGCCGATCGCCCGCACGCAGACGCCGCAGGTGGCGTACGAGGCGTCGGCACCGGTGATCTGGTACGTGCCGGGCTGGACGGTGCCGCCGGCGAACGCGCCCTTGCCATCGTAGAGCTCGAGTTGAACGATCTCGGTCGTCGAGCCGGGCAGGGTCGCCGACATCCGATAGAACTTCAGCGCGCCGCCCGAACCGGGCACGTTGCACTGCTGGGCCTTGAGCGCCGACAGGTCCCCGGTGTCGGCGATGTCTGCGCCGAGCGGGCAGACCCGCGGCGTCGGATCGTCGGGATCGTCGGGGTCGGGATCCGCGGGATCGGGGTCGTTGGGGTTGTCCGTCGGATCTTGACTACCGACCACGCAGCCGGCCGAGCCGACGGCAACCAAGGCGAACAGGAGAGCGCGCATGTCCGCAGAATCAGCAAGGGTCGTGCCCCCGCGTAACTCCCACGAACCGGATGTCACGCGCGTAACACGGGCTCTCCAGCTAGGGCCCACACCCCCGGATCGGGTGGGTCACACCGCGCGGGCTTCGGGGACCTGGCCGCGTGACGCGCGGAGCACCTCGTCGATCTTGAGCCTCGCTTCCATCGCGTGCTCCTCGGGCACCAGCACGTGAACCGGGGCCCACGGCCCGAAGAACGCGAACAGCGAGCGCAGGTGACTCGCATGGCAGTGATGGGGGATCTTGGCGTCGCCGAGCACGTGCTCGATCACGCCGAGGTACTGCACCTGGTGCACGACGCCGGCGATGGCGAGCTTCGCGCGGCGCGCACCGGCATCCGCGATCACGTCGAGCAGCACGGCCGCGAACACCAGCGCGCTGATCGCGTTGATCAACGGGTGCGCGGGCGAATGAGCGAGCGCGATCGCGCTGATCACACCGCCGGCGAGCACGAGGAGGGCAGATAGCGCGGTGGCGCGGAGCCAGGTCGCGGTGGTCGGCCGATCGAGCCCGGCCTGGAGCGCGACGCGTTCGATCACCTTCGGACGCGCGAACACCCACGCCCAGATCGGGATCGAGAGCGCGACGAGCAGCATGCGAATCTTCGGCTCGTTCAGCTGACTCGCCCAGTCGAAGAACCTCCACGGATCGACGCCGAACGTGAAGCCGGTCAACGACACGACGAGGAGGAGGAACGCCCCGGTATCGGCGAGGGGGGACACCGCGGAGGTCGGCAGCCGCAACGCGGGTTGGCGCGCCGCGACGACGCGCCAGCGCAACACGAACATGGCGGCGCCGGTCAGCATCAGGAACACGAGGAGGCCGAGGCCGAACTCGGCGGAGAGCGGATCGACGAAGTGGAGGTCGGGAAGGATATCGAATGCGATGCCGGTGGCCATCACGACGCCGTAGCCGTTGCCGAGGCCGTGCTCGCTGATCACGCCGGCCACGATCGCGAGCAGCAAGCTCCCGGCGGTGACCGACAGCATCATCATCAGCCGGAAGTTCCAGCCCGGGAAGTCGACGATGCTGTTGCCGTGGAAGCCGGCCTGCTCGAAGCTCATAGCGACGAGCAGCCCGTGGACGAGCGCGAAGCCCATCGCGAGCACCGCGACGGCCTGGCCGAGCCGCACGCGCCCGAGTGGATCGTGACGACGCCATCGCAGCGCGGGGATGGCGAGCGCCGCGAGCTCGACGAAGAAGAACGCGAGCATCACCGGGCCGAGCCCGAGCGCGATCACGCTGCCTTCGTCGGTGTTGGCGCGCAGCATGAAGTCGACCTCGGCGTCGTTGACGCCGGGGATCGTGATGTGCGCGCCGATGTACAATGCCACCGGCGCGATCGCGGTGACGAGCAAGCGCCGCCACGGGAAGTTGCCGGCGAACACCGTGCGCGGTGTATGTACCGGGCGCGCGAAGCGCAGCACGCCGAACACGATCAGCGCGGCGGCGAGGCCGGCGAGGAGACCGAGCAAGAGCCGGCCGAGCGCAACCTGCGTGGCCACGTCGGGTGCGGGCGTCCAGCGCTTGTCGAGGATCGCGCCGCCGGTGGGCAGCGCGCCGTGCTGGAGCACCTCGACCAGCGCATCTCGTTCGCGCTCCTGCTGTTGCGGGTCGGTGTTGCCCATCGTGATCGACGCGCGGCCGCCGCAGATCGGCCCGTTGATGATCGGCGCGGAGCGAATCCGGCCGCCGAGCAGCGTCGCCATCTTCTTGCCGGAGAGCCGCTCGGTGATCTCGCAGAACCGATCGGCCGCGTCGCTGGTGAAGTCGAGGAGGATGATCGCCCGCCCGCTGTTCGGCTCGTACGATCCGACCGCCGAGTCGATCATCGTGCCGGAGATCAGCACCTCGCGCGCGAGCAGGTAGGCGCGCACCTCCTTGCGAGGCACCCGCTCGTGATGCTCGGGGTCGATGTTCTCGAACGCGATCTCCTGCCCGGGCTCGAGCCGGAAGCCGCGCGTCTTCGCGAGCTCGATCGCGGCTTCGATCGCGCGACGCGTCGGAGCCTGGAGGAAAGCGGTCTTGTGCGTGCTGCCGTCCTCGGCCTGCCAGTAGTCGAGCTCGAGGCGCGCCAGCCCGACGTCGTCGCGAGCGCTCGGCTCCTCGTCGCTCGCTTCGCGGTCGGGCTCGCTGTTCACCAGCTCGTTGTCGCGCGCGATGTCGAACGCCCAGTTGGTCTCGAGCGACTCCTTCATCGCCAGCCCGCCGGCGATCAGCACGTCGATCACGTCGGCGGCGGTGTCCTCGGCGATGCCGGGGAACTCGAGGAGCAGGGCGGTGCCGTCGCGCTGCACGTTCGCGCGCTGCGCGAGGTACTCCGCGATCGCGGCGTCGGAGCCCGCCGGTGGTTGATAGCGCACCCGCAGGCCACCCCAGCGATCGACGCCACCGGACGGCCCACCGAGCATCGACACCACGCGGTCGGGGACGATGCGGATGCAGTACACCGCCATCACGATCGCGGCGACCATCGCCCCCGCGACGATCGCCGCACGTCCCGCTCGCACCGGTTGCATCGCGAGAGCCTAACCGCAGGCGAGAGGGCAGGCCATGGTGGCAGCCGCTGCGATGAGCTCGCCGATTGGTTCTGGCGGCTGCGAGGAAGCTCAGCGCTCGGGCTTCGCGAGCATCACGATCACGGTCGCGGCCTCGACCCGCACCACGCCGTTGGCATCGGCGAGCGCGGCGACCAGGCCGGGCGTCACGCGACGCGCCGACCGGTGGGCCGATGCGGCGGCGACGCGCTGATCCGGCGTCGACTTCGCGTCGCGCACCAT
>JACCYD010000678.1 GCA_013696695.1 Deltaproteobacteria bacterium
GGGTCGAGCCTTCGACGCCGCAGAAGCCGAGGACGCGAAAGGTCTCGCGGTCCTCGATCGTCTCGGTTCCGAGCACGCGTTGCTCGCGCACGCCGCCAGGACACGACGGATACGTCGAGGTGACGTCGTAGGTCCACACGCGATCGACCGCGAGAGGCAGCAGGCGATCATCGTCGGCGGGGATGCCGGGCGGAGCATCCGTCGGACCCGGCGCGCCAGCCGGCGTTCCACACGCGATCAGAAACCCCAGGGCGTACCGCATGGCCGTCCGGACGACCTCCGGCGGCCGTCGTCGCACGACGAGGCGAGATGATTCTGTAACGTCCGGGTCGGCGGCGATCGGGGCTAGGATGCCCGGATGTTCCAGCTCGACGAGCAGACGCAGATGATCGCCGGCGTGATCCGGCAGTGGTGCACCTCGACGCTGCAGCCGAAGATCCCGGCGCTGGAGCACGGCGAGGAGATGCCGTTCGAGCTGATGAAGAAGATGGCGAAGACCTTCGGGTTCGACGCCATGCTCGGCGGCGCCGTCAAGAAGCGCATCGCGAAGCTGCGCGCCGCGGAACAAGCCGGCGGCACCATGGATAAGTCCGACATGGCCGAGACGATGTCCGAAGCCGGCGGCCGCAATCCGATGATGATGCACGTCGTCGTCAAGGAGCTATCGCGCGTGTCGCCCGGCTTCGCGATGGGCTTCGGCGTGTCGATGGGGCTCACCGGCGGCGCGATCGTCTCGAAGGGCACCGCCGATCAAGTCGAGCGCTGGGGGCTGCCATTGTCGACGGTGCAGATGATCGGCTCGTGGTGCCTCACCGAGCCCGACGCCGGCTCCGACGCGTTCGGCTCGATGCGCACGACCGCGACGCCCGATGGCTCGTCGTACGTGCTGAACGGCAGCAAGACGTTCATCACCAACGGCCCCGGCGCCGACGTGTTCCTGGTCTACGCGAAGATCGATCGCGGCGAGACCCCCGACGCCCGAGGCCTCGCGACGTTCATCGTCGAGCGCGGCATGCCCGGCGTCACCGTCGGCCCGCCGTTCAAGAAGATGGGCATGCGCGACTCGCCCACCAGCGAGGTGTTCTTCGACGGCGTGCGCCTCGGCGTCGAGCACCTGCTCGGCGGCAAGGAGAAGGGCCGCGGTGGCCGCAGCGACACCAAGGAATCGCTCGGCAACGAGCGCTCGGGCATCCCATCGATGGCGTGGGGCATCATCGAGCGTTGCTACGACGCCTCGCTCGCGTACGTGCGCGAGCGCAAGCAGTTCGGGCGCGCGATCGGCGAGTTCCAGGCCGTGCAGCTCAAGATCACCGATCTGTTCCTCAAGCTTCGCACCGTCGAGAACATCGTCTACCGCCTCGCGTGGATGCAGCAGAACGGCAAGCGCGACATGGCGTACATCAACGCGTCGAAGGCGATGGCCGCGCAGCTTGCCGTCGAGGCCGCGCTCACCGCCGTCCAGCTTCATGGCGGCTACGGCTACATGGAAGAGCTGGGCCTCGAGAAGCTCGCCCGCGACGCCAAGCTCCTCGAGCTCGGTGCCGGCACCACCGACATCAATCTCCTCGCGGCCGCGCGAGAGCTGATCGGCGTGACCGAATCGTGATCGGCTAAGCGCTTATCGGTTCCATTTCAATCGAACGCCCTCGATCAGCGCGCGCAGCTCGGGATCGCCGATGCTGCTCGTCGCTTCGCGAATGGCCTCGCGCTCGGTCTCCGACACGATCGACGGCGGCTCGACGCGCGGGCGCAATCTCCGTGACAGCCGGAGACGGCGGGCGTGTTCGCGATCGACCAGCGGCCCTCGCCGTCGCATCGCGAGGGCGAAGCGAAGTTCGACGACCAGTGGCGGCGGACCAAGCCAGACCTGGTTCGCGCCGATCCAGTCATTGATCGTCGCGATCAGCTCGACCTTGGAAAACTGGAGCTCGTGGAGCCACGAGGAGGTGCTGACCTCGACTCGCAACACGCCATCCTTCAACGAAACGGGAAACGTCTTGGATGCCACTCGGTCGCCCGCGATCTCGGTCCAGAACAGACAGACCGACCGCGCGCGAACCTCGTCGGTGAGGCCATGGTGCCGGATCAAGTGCCCGATCAATTCCTCCACCGCGACGTGCCTGCGCTGGCGAAATTGATCGCGACCGCGCGTTCGACTGAGCACGCGGTAACGCCGATCGCCAGTGAAACCAAGCCGCGAAACAACGGGAACCTTGCGATCGTCGTCCATGGCTACGCGTACGCAGCGGGATTGGCATCCACGCGCTGCCACTGTTCGGCGCAGCACGTACACGTGCGATCCAGCGCCCAGTTGATCAGCAGGTCGTAGATGGCGTCATACGCCTCGGTGCTGTGAAGCTCGGGCGCAGCGCCGGAGCGATACGCGCCGACGAGAAGCACGAGCTTTGCCTTCACGTGCTCCTGGAAGTAGTCCTCTGTGCACCAGCCATCGTCGGGCTGGTCGGCGACGACATCGATGTCGAACGCATCGACGTCATAGGCATCGTCGGCATCGGCGACCTCGCGGCCTCGTACTGGCGGCGCTGCGTGTTCGCAGAGCGCCCAGAGCGGCTCGAGCTGGGGCTCGATACGTACGTACGCTTCGAACGCTCGCTTCGCGTCGTCGATCGATCCGTACCGCGGCATGACCCGAGTGTCCGGATTGGGTCTGACACCCGTGCTATCTCACGGAAATCTATATTTATCCTGCGGCGCTATTCGATCGAGAGGCGGCGCGCCGCGGTCTCGAACGACTTGTCACCTACCGTCAGGTAGATCGTGCCGCCGGTGACGGCGAGGTCCCACTTGTTGACGCGATCGAGCGTGCGGCCGATCGCCTCGAGATCTTCGATCGGGAGCGCGAACACCTCGAGCTCCTCCATCTTGTAGACCTTGCGCTCGACGATCTCGGCGACCAGCTTCTCGGGATTCTTCCAGGTGTAGACCGCGACGCGATCGCACTTCTTGGTGGCCTTGTGAAGGCGATCGGCGGACGGCGAGCTGATCTCGATCCAGGCGCGCAGCTGGCCGGTGAGGTCGCGCTGGACGAGCGCGGGGAGCTCGTCATTGGAGACGCCACCGGGGGTGAGCTCGACGCCCTCGGCATGCTCGAGGCAACGCGCGAGGACCCGGGCGACGAGGTAGAGGTCCGATTCCGAAGGGTGCTGTGCGACGCGAAGATCGAGGGTCTCGTAGACCCCTCGGTCGGAGTCCGAGAGGTTGATCTCGAACCGACGCATCGTCGCCGTCAGCGCCACGGGCCAGGGCTAACACGGTTCACCCGCATCCGGATCGATTAACTCTCGCGCGAGCGACGCAGCGCGATCTGGAGATCGCCGCCGGTCGCGAACAGCTTCGACACGCCGCGAACGTTCTTGATCTCGTTCGCGAGCCAATCTGCGGTCTCCATCGAGTCCTCGGCCTCGAGGCCGTGCGCCTGGAGGAGGCCACCGAGCTGGTACATGATCTCGTCGAGCCTGCCGGTCTTGCCGAGCTCGATCAGCTCTCGCGTGTGAAGCATCTCGATCAGGCGCTTCGCCCACGCCGCCAGCTTCTCGACGGTCATCATGCTCGACTCGTTGATCGTGCTCCACTCGTTGATCGTGCTCGACTCGTTGATCGTGCTCGACTCGTTCATCGTGGCGTCGGCCTCGACGGGCATCGTCGACTCGTCGTGCTCGACCGCGATCGGGATGGGCGTCATCATCCGCGGCAGGCTCGAGCGCGCGAGCTTCTTGGGCGGATCGTCGCGCGACTCGAGGGCGGCCTTGCGGTTGACATCGCCCATCATCAGCAG
>JACCYD010000717.1 GCA_013696695.1 Deltaproteobacteria bacterium
GCGCTACTTCACGCTCGACGACAGCGGCAACGTCAAGTACCTCACCGACGAGGAGGTCGCGGGCTCGCCCGATCCGCTATCGGGTGTCGGCGATGGTCGCGTCACCGAGAAGCGCAATCGCATCTTCTCGAACTCCGAGATCCGGTTCCGCAAGCCGGGTGGGAAGATCCAGATCCACCGCCAGATTCGCCAGGATCTCTCCGACAAGGAGCTCGCGAAGGATCCTCGCGTGATCAAGCACCTCGAGGCGAAGGGCGGCATCGTGTCGATGACGAAGGCCGCGAGTTATCTGCTGTCGTGGGATTCGTTCTCGACGATGCGCAACTACCTGATCAAGAACACGACGTGGATGGCCTCGGATGCGACGGGTGTCGCGCCGAAGTGGGGCAGCGCCGCGGGCTTCGAATACGAAACGTACGGTGGCTTCACCGCTGCCCACCTCGACTCCGGCAACGGCGTGTCGTCGAACTGGCGCGAGCTGTTCTCGTCGCAACCGAAGCGAAAGCTCGCCTTCCGCTTCGGCTACTACGACAAGAACACCGTCGACCATCTCGTCATCATGAAGAAGAAGTAGCGAGGCGGAGGTGAGCCCCGGAGGCGGGGTTGACGTTCATGTAGGGCATCGCGGCACAGTTAGAAGGTGCCGGTCGATCCCGGACGAGCGCTGTCGAGAGGCAGTAGTCTCGTTGGTCATGGTGGCCGCTGCGTGTCCACGCTGTGCAAGCGTGGTGGCATTGCACGAAGGACGTCCGTTCGTGACCGCGAACGGCGCCGTCGAGCTGTGGCATGCAGACTGTTGGAACGAAGACCGGCGCGACGCGCAGCTTGTTCGCGAAGAGCCCGTCATTCAGGTCGTGATCGCGGAGGTCGCGAGGCGAACGCCGCGCCAAGCGTTCATCGTCGCGGGGTGCAGCGTGCTCGCGATCGGCGTGATCGCATCGACCGCGCTCGCCCAGCACACGGGCATCGTGTCGTCACAGGTGTCCGTCGAAGTGGTACTCGACGAGACGACCTCGCTGCGCACCGCGAACGCCGAGCGCGAGATCGCGCCGCCGAAGCCGAAGGGCATTCAGCGCCTCGAGGATCAGTTCACGGTTCCGACGCTCGACGACAAGCCGCTCGACCGGGTGTTCTCGTCGCTGCGCGGCTGGACGCATCCGATCGCGTCCGCCGACGAGCTGTTCCCGGGGAACCCGGCCAGGCACTTCGGCGCCGAGCGGACGGGCGTCGAGCGTGCCGAATGCGGTGCGGGCCACTGTGGCGTCGATCTCGACGGTCCGCGGGGACGCGCGCTGGTCGCCGTCGCGGACGGCGTGCTGATCACGGTCGAGCGCCGCGAGCTCGGCGGCGATGGTCGCAGCGGGCGGTTCGTGCGCATCCAGCACGACGACGGCTCGTTGACCTCGTACATGCACATGGATGCGGTCGACGATCGGTTGCAAGCCGGCGATCGCGTGCGCGCGGCCCAGTACATCGGCACGCTCGGTGACTCCGCGGTGCCCGGTGTTCCGCACCTCCACTTCGCGCTCGAAGTGCAGCGTCGCCCCGGCTCGCGCGACACCACGTTCGGCTCGACGCGGTTCATCGATCCCGCGCCGTTCCTCGTGCGCTCGACGATCACCGAGTCCGCCGAGCGCCGGCACGCCGTCAAACCGGCGTTCTGATGGCTTGTGATCCCGCGCTCGAGGCGGAGCTCCTCGCGTCGTGGCGTCGTGCAGCTACGCGAGGCTGGCTACGATCGATCGCTGCGCGCCGGGCAAAGCCTCATGAACTTCATCGTGTCGCGGTCGCGCGATCACGGCATGCGCGACGGACAACCGAGCGTGATGTTCCAGCCAGCGCGGGCGCAGCTGACGGTCCCGTCGACGCTCGGTGGTGGTCGCAAGTTGAAGCTCGCCTACAGCGCCGAGCCTGATCCGCAATTGCTCGCGCTGCTCGACGAGCTCGTCGCGCAACCGATCACCTAGGTTACTGCGGCGCGGGTTCGGGCGCAGGCGCCGGTTCGGGAGCCGGGACGGGCGCGGGTGCATACGGTGCGGGCGCGGGTGCAGGCGCGTACGGTGCGGGCGCAGCGGGTGGCGGCCACGTGCCTGGACCTTGCGGCTGCTGGCCGTAGCCCGGCTGCTGACCGCCCTGATTCATGCGAAGGATCAATTCGTTCTTCGCCGCGCGGCACTGACTGGTCTTGGTGAAGCCGTGATAGGCGCCGAGCGCGCCGACGGCGCCGAGCAGC
>JACCYD010000719.1 GCA_013696695.1 Deltaproteobacteria bacterium
GGCCGGTGCTGATGACGGCACTGGTCGCGAGCCTCGGCTTCGTTCCGATGGCGCTCAACACCGGGATCGGCTCGGAGGTCCAGCGTCCGCTCGCGACCGTGGTCATCGGCGGGATCATCTCGGCGACCTTGCTCACGCTGTTCGTGCTGCCGGTGCTCTACGCGTGGTTCGGGAGATCGCGAAGCTCCCCGCTGCCGCTCGCGACCAGACTCGAAGGGCCGGAGTGACTCGTGCTGCGCCGGCACCGCCGACTGTGGATCGGGATCGCGGTGCTCGTCGCCGTCCAAGCCGCCGCGATCGTGCTGTACATGGTGGTGCGCCGCGATCGCGGCAGGGAATCACCGGCAACGTTCGCGGTGGAACCGCTGACGCCACGGGACGCTCCTCTGCTCGCGTTCGAGCGGAGTGATCAGCACACCGGCAGCCTGGCGCAGCTGCGCGGCAAGGTCGTCATGGTGCATTTCTGGGCGACCTGGTGCGTGGCCTGCCGCGACGAGCTACCCGGCCTGCTCGCGCTGGCCGACGAGCTCGCACGCGCCAAGAACTTCGAGCTGCTCGCCGTCTCCGTCGACGACGACTGGGAGGCGATGCGCCTCTTCTTCGCGGGAAGCATCCCGTCCGGCGTCGTGCGGCCCGATGGCCCCGACGTCCATCGACGGTTCGGCGCCTCGACGTTGCCCGACACGTACCTGGTCGATGTGCGAGGTAACCTCGTCGCGCGCTACGCCGGCGCTCGCGATTGGAAAGCAGCAGGGGCACGCGAGCATCTCGCGGCAGCGATCACGACACACGGAGAACGTTGACTACGCGCCGCGGAATTGCTGTCGCCCGTTGCACCGAAAATGCGAACGACGGGCCTCCCGTCTGCTGTGAGATCAGATCCGGGGTTCTTCCTTCGGATTGACGGCGATCGCGCCGTCACCGGGCGGGAGGTCACGACCTTTCCAGATCGCGAAGATCGCGGGGTACACCAGCAGCTCCAGCACGAACGAGGTGACGAGGCCGCCGACCATCGGTGCCGCGATTCGCTTCATCACGTCTGCGCCGGTCCCGCTGCTCCACATGACCGGGATGAGGCCGATCATCATCGTCAACACGGTCATCAGCTTGGGGCGGATGCGGCGCGCGGCACCGTCGACGATCGCTTCGCGCAGATCGAGTCGCGATTTCAGGCGCCCCTCGGCCTCCCACTTCTTGTGGGCCAGCGTCAGGTATAGCAGCATCACGACGCCGGTCTCGGCATCGAGCCCGGCAAGCGCGATGATCCCGACCCACACCGCGACGCTCATGTTGTAGTCGAGCAGGTACAGGAGCCAGATCGCGCCGATCAGCGAGAACGGCACCGCGAGCAGGACGATGCCGGTCTCGACGAGCGACTTCGTGTTCAGGTAGAGCAGGACGAACACGAGCATCAGCGTGATCGGGATAACGAGGGAGAGCTTCTCCTTCGCACGCTCGAAGTACTTGTACTGGCCGACCCACGAGATGCGGACGCCGTCCGCGAGCTTGACGTCGCGCGCGACGACGCGCTGGGCCTCCTCGACGTAGTCCGCGATCGGGCGCGTCGTGTCGACGAACACGAACCCGACGAGCTTGCCGTCCTCGCTGCGGATCATCGGCGGACCGGTCACGGTCTTGATCTCCGCGACCTGGCCGAGCGGAATCTGCGCGCCGGTCGGCGTCGCGACCAGCACCTTGGCGAGGGCGTCCGGGTTGTCGCGTAGCTCGCGCGCGTAGCGAATGTTGATCGGGTAGCGCTCGCGGCCCTCCACGGTCTCGCCGATGTTCATCCCGCCGATCGCGGTCTGGACGACCTCGTTGACGTCGCCCGACGTCAGACCGTATCGCGCGGCGTCCTCCCGCTTCACGATGATGTCGATGTAGAACCCGCCGGTCGACCGATCCGCGAACGCGCTCCGCGTGCCCGGAATGGTTGCGAGTGCGCGCTCGATGTCGATCGATGCGCGTTCGATCTCGGTGAGGTTCGCGCCAGATACCTGCACGCCGAGCGGGCTGCGCACGCCCGTCGAGAGCATCTCGGTGCGGGTCTGGATCGGCATCCACCAGATGTTCGGCATGCCGGGGTACTGGAGCTTCGCGTCCATCTCCTGGATCAAGCCGTCCCAGGTCAGGCCCTCGCGCCACTCCGAGCGTGGCTTGAGCACGACCGTGGTCTCCACCATGCCGAACGGGGCGGGGTCGGTCGCCGATTCGGCGCGGCCCATCTTGCCGAACACCGTCTCGACCTCGGGGAACTGCTTCAGCTCGCGATCCATCCGCTGGAGCACGTCCGTCGATTCGGCGATCGACATCCCCGGCGGTGCGGTCGGCATGTAGAGGAGCACGCCCTCGTTGAGCGGCGGCATGAACTCGTTGCCGAGCCGGAAGAATGCCGGGACCGTGAACGCGATCGCCAGCGCCGCACCCACGACAACGCTCCAACGATGATCGACGACGAACCGGACCACCGGTGCGTAGACCTTCGTCAGCCACCGGTTGATCGGATGATGCTGTTCGCCGCGGATCTTGCCGCGTACCAGGATCGCGGCGAGCGCGGGCGTCAGCGTGACCGCGAGGATCGCGGCGAAGCCCATCGAGTACGTCTTGGTGAACGCGAGCGGCTTGAACAGCCGCCCCTCGGTCGCTTCGAGCGTGAACACCGGGATGAACGACACGGTGATCACGAGAAGCGAGAAGAAGATCGACGGGCCGACCTCCTGCATCGCGCTGATGACCACGGCGGAGCGATCGCCCGGGCGGGCCTCTTGCTCCCAGTCGTCGAGCCGCTTGTGGATGTTCTCGATGATGATGATCGAGGCGTCCACCATCGCGCCGATCGCGACGGCGATCCCGCCGAGCGACATGATGTTCGCCGTCAGGTCCTGCTGCGCCATCGGGATGAACGCGAGCAGGACGCCGAGCGGCAAGGTGAGGATCGGGATCAGCGCGCTGCGGACGTGCAGCAGGAACACGAAGATGATGATCGCGACGACGATCATCTCCTCGATCAGCGTCCAGGTCAGCGTGTCGATCGACTCCTCGATCAGGTGCGATCGATCGTAGGTGATGACCAGCCGGACGCCGGGCGGAAACTTGATCTCGGTGATGCGTTGCTTGACGCGTTCGATCACGTCGAGCGCGTTTCCGCCGTAACGCATGATGACGACGCCACCGACTACCTCGCCGCGCCCGTCGAGCTCGGCAACGCCGCGCCGGATCTCGGCACCGAGCGAGACCTGCGCGACGTCTCGCACACGCACCGGGACTCCACCTGGCGTGACCTTGATCGGGATCGATTCGAGATCCGAGACGCGCCGCACGTAGCCGCGACCGCGAACGACGTGCTCGTGCCCGGCGATCTCGAGCACCTGGCCGCCGACGTCTTCGTTCGACCGGCGGATCGCGGTCATCAGATCCATCGTCGTGACGCCGAACGCGACCAGCTTGGTCGGATCGAGCTGCACCTGGTACTGCTTGACGTGGCCGCCGATCGTCGCGACCTCGGCGACACCTTTGACGCTCTCCAGCGCGTAGCGGATGGTCCAGTCCTGGAGCGACCGCAGCTCGTGAAGGCCGCGTTTGCCGGTGTCATCGACGAGCGCGTACTCGAACACCCAGCCGACGCCGGTCGCGTCGGGTCCGAGCGTCGGCGTGACGCCTTCGGGTAGTCGCGCCTGCGCTTCGTTGAGGTATTCGAGCACGCGGCTGCGCGCCCAGTAGAGATCGGTACCGTCCTCGAAGATCACGTAGACGAACGACATCCCGAACATCGATTGACCGCGCACGTACTGGACGCCGGGCGCGGCGAGCAGAGACGTCGAGATCGGATACGTGATCTGGTCCTCGACGAGATCCGGGCTGCGGCCCATCCACTCGGTGAAGATGATCACCTGCGCGTCGGAGAGATCCGGAATCGCATCGAGCGGAGCGCGGCGCAGCGATAGCCAGCCCCACGCCGCGAGCCCGGCCACCACGAGCAGGACGAGCAACGGGTTGCGCGCGCTCGCGGCGATCACGTGGCCGACGACGCCCGGCTTCTCCGGTGCGGCATCACTTGGTCCCATGATCGTCCTCCCAGTACGACGTCGAGCGAATGCGGCTCTCGGCGGCGATCAGGAAGTTTCCCTCGGTCACCACGGTCTGGCCTTCGGCCAGCCCGCCCACCACCTCGATGTGATCGTCGACGCGCGCGCCGAGCTTCACCTCCTGCGGCCGGAACTGTCCGCCCCCGATGTCGAGGAAGACGATCCGGCGAGGCCCGGTGTAGACGACCGCGGACACCGGAACGGCGAGACGCGGGCCGAGGTCGACGTCGATCGCGACGTCGGCGTACATGTCCGGCTTGAGCGCGAGATCCTTGTTGGGGAGCTCGATCCGGACCTTGCCGGTGCGCGATGCCGCGTCGAGATACGGATAGACCACCGCGACCTTACCGACGACTTCGCGCTCGGCGGTGTTCGGCAACGTCACGCGCGCGGTCTGGCCCTTCTTGATGTGGGGCAGATCGGACTCGTAGATCGCGGCCTCGACCCAGATCTGATCGAGCGCGGCGATCCGGTACAGCTTCTGGCCGGGCTCTACCGCAGCGCCCTCGACGATCAGCTTCTCGATCACGTAGCCGCTCGCCGGCGACAAGATCGGTAGCTCCTCGATCGGTGATCCCTTCTTGCGGATCTGGTCGAGCTGGCCGTCGGCGAGCCCGAGCAGGCGCAGCTTCTTCGCGGACGCGTCGGCGAGGCTGGTCACGTGACCGGGCGCGCCGCTTCCCGCTGCGGCGCGCAGCGCGAGCAGGTACTCCTGCTGTGCCGCGAACAGCTCCGGACTGTAGAGCGTCATCAGCCGCTGACCGCGCGCGACCGCCTGGCCGGTCGCGTTGACGTCGAGCCGGACGACCCAGCCCTTGACCTTGAGCGTGACGTCGGCGAGCCGCGTCTCGTCGTAGGTGATGCGACCGACTGCGCGGATCGCGAGCTGGAGTGGTTGCTTGCCGACCGTGGACGTCTTGATCCCGATCACCGCGCGCCGCGATTCATCGACGAAGATCGTCCCCGATTCCTGCTGATCGTAGGTGACGCCCGAGAGGTCCATCGAACAGATCGGACACTTGCCCGGCTCGGGCTGCCGGACCGAAGGATGCATCGAGCACGTGAAATAGGAGACGTCCTTGCCGTCGTGGCCGTGACCTTGGTGCGAGAGCGGTGCGCCGGGTTGCGCTGGCTCCCACGACTCGGACGTGCCGCAGGTCGGCATCGCCGTACCCATGTACGGGTTCTCGATGTCAGGGCTGCGCTGCAGCCAATCGCCGAATCCGCTCGCCATCGAGCACTCGAAGCGGTGCCAGCCCTCGCGCAGCCGCGGATCCGATGCGGCGAGCGCGATCACGAATCGGCTGACGTTGCCGAATTCGCGGCGTGCGCTGTCGAGGTTGGTCGCCGCTGCGAGCGCATCGGCAGCACTAGCCGCCTGGTTCACGGAGTCGGTGATCTCCGACGGCGCCGATCCGCTCAGGCCTCCCAAGCCCGCTCGGAATGCCTCGGCGAGATCGCGCGCAAACGTCGCGATGCCGTCGACTCGATCCTTCGCGAGCAGGGCGCGGATCTTCTCGTAGCCATCGAGACCCCGACGCAGACTCGTGAGCGCTGGTGGTGGCAACTCGATCGGTGGCAACGCGGGAGGCTGCGCCTTCGGCGCGACGCCGCCGGCACCGGGCGCCGCGGCGAGTCCGCGACGATCGACCGTGAACGAATACCGCGCGCTTCCCTTGCGACCATCGGCCGCGACGTCGATCTCGAGGCTCCACGTCCCCGCCATCGGCAGGTCGAACGTGCCGCGATAGCGCCCGTCCCCGTCGTCGCGGAGATCGGCGTTCCCGCGCATCTCGGCCATCGCACCCATCGCCGGCATGACGTAGCGAACCGCCAGCGTGGCGCCGGACACCGGCTTGCCGTCCGCGGTAACCCGCACGTGCGCGGTGTTGTCCTTCTGCCGTGGAGGCTCGGGTGCGAGCGCGACCTCGACGGTGAACGGCCCGGCGGTCGTCGTGACCGCCGCCGATCGCGAGCCGGTCGAGGTCGAGTCGCCCGTGAACCAACCGATCAGCGCCGACCGAAATACGATCGCGGCCACGACGATCACGGCGCCGACTCCGATCGATACCATCGTCTTGCGCTTCATCGCGCACCTCCGGGAATTCGCCCGATGCTTCGATCTAGCTCGGCGATCCGGCGATACACGTCCGCGCGCGCGCGCTCGATCTCGAGCGTCACGCGACGTAGTCCGCGCTCGGCGGCGATCACGGCCTGGAACTCGTTCCGATCGGTGATGAAGCCGGCGAGCGCGGCATCGACCTGGGCGCGAACCGCCGGCAACATGCGTTGCTCGTACAGCGTCAGCACCGCGCGCGCTTCGGCGAGGCGCTCGATCGCGACGCGAACTTCGACGCGGACTTCGT
>JACCYD010001127.1 GCA_013696695.1 Deltaproteobacteria bacterium
GGTTGCCCACGTCGTATAGCCACGCGGCCTGGGTGGGCACGACGAGCACCAACAAGAAGGTCATCTTGCACGGCGACGAAGGCATGACCGGTACCGACGATGGCGGCGCATTCCTGCGGATCCTCGATGGCGATCCTGTGTCGGCGACGTACATGACCGAGATCGGGCGCTATCAGACGCGCAAGGAAGTCGGCATTCACAACATCCAGATGGTCGGTGACCGCGTGTATCTGTCGTACTACCAGGACGGCATCCGCATCGTCGACATCGCCGATCCGACGCAGCCTACCGAGGTCGCGCACTTCAACACCTGGGATCCGGAGACGTCGTTCGGCAGCGCCTTCGAGGGCGCCGTCGGCGTGCGCGTCGCGAACGATCACGTGTTCGTCGCCGACATCGCGCGCGGTCTGCTGATCCTCAGCGAAACGCGCTAACGGACACAAACGGACGTTGCTCTAGCGGCGGACGATCTTGTAGCGGTCGGCGAACACCGTGCCGCGCCGCGCACTCAGAGCGTTGAGCGCACGCGCAGCGGCGACCTGAAAGCCCTGCATGCCGCGCGCGAGCGCGATGCGATCGTCCGCCTCGACGACGAGCTGGAGCGCGTGATCGCCGCGCCGTCCGGTGACGCCGACATCGAGGATCCGGAAGTCCGCGCGCGCGTGCGCCGTGTCGACCGCGCGCTCGACCGCACCCGCGGCACGCGCGCGGCGTAGATCGCCAACTGCGCGGACGACGCGCGCGACGACGATGATCGGATCGCCAACAGCGAACATCGCGCGTCGCTTGTGCGGCTCGCTCGATCGCGCGCTGCGCGGTGGCCGGCCGGCGCCGGGACGTGCGCCTCCCCACGTTGATTTCGGAGGACGCGGGCGAGCGCTGCTGACAGTGCGCATGTGTGGTGAAAGATCGTACCAGACTTGATATCGCCGAGATCTCTTCTAGCAAAAGATAAAGCGATAGTTGAAGCGCACTCTTGTCAGGTTGATCACAGCGAGCCTAGGGTGAGTCAACTGGATGCCGGGTGGCGTCCACGGGGGAAAACTGGTATGGACACCGAACCCGAGCACCGCGCAGTGAGCGACGCCTTGGAACCTTTAGCTTTCGACCTGACAGATATGTTTCGTTCGCTCTCGAGCTGGGAGCAGGCCGACCCGCCGGCCACCAGCACGATCGCGATCGATCGACCGAGCCGGCGGCGCCGCCGCACGCGACCGCGCAGTCAGACGATCGCGATGAAGCGCGTCTCGCGAGCGGAACGCGCGGCGCTCGCGCAGCAGTTTCCGATCTCGGATGTCGAGCACGTGCCGCGGCCTGTGACGCGCGCGGATTGCCGCGAGCAGGTGGGCCCGTGCCCGTGGGTGGCGTGCAAGCACCACCTCTATCTCGACATCAATCCGCTGACCGGCTCGATCAAGATCAACTTCCCGGATCTCGAGCCGTGGGAGCTGAAGCACACCTGCGCGCTCCAGGTCGCGGAGGCGGGCGCGTTGACGCTCGAGCAAGTCGGCGAGATCACGAACCTGACGCGCGAGCGCGTGCGTCAGGTCGAGTTCGTCGGGCTATCGAAGCTGGGCACGGTCGCGATCCGCGCCGGCCTCCGCTGAGTAGTCGCCAACTCTCGTTGACCTTGACGTCGACATCGACGTGAACATGAACGTCAACGCCACCTTGGACGGTGACGTCGACGAGATCAGGTCATCTTGGTCAGCATCGCATGGTGCAATGTGGCTGCAGCTTCCATCGCCGAACCACGTGCGTATGGAGCCGCGCTTGGGTCGACCACGGTTCGACGGCCGGCGCCCAAACAAACCGAGCGATGGCCATCGTCGGCCTCTCCGAGCAAGGGATGCGGGTCAACGACAACGTCCAAGACGTTCACGTTCAGGTTCACGTCAAGGTCGACGTGAAGCTACGCCGGGCGAAGCACGAGCACCGGCAGGCGCGTCGCGCGCAGCAGGCGATCGGCAACCGAGCCGACCAGCGCGCGGCTGATGCCCGAGCGACCGTGCGAACAGATACAGATGATGTCGACGCCGAGGCGAGCGGCTGTCTGCGCGACCGTCTTCGCGGCGTTATCGCCACGGATGACATGGGCGGTGACCTTCTGCTTGGCGCCGACGGGCGGTAGCGCGAGCAGCTGCTTCCGGACGTCCTCGACATCGACCTTTGCGTTGTCGTCGATGATGTGAACGATGTGGATCTCGGCGTCCGGCTCGCACGCGGCGAACGCGTACGGCACGGCGCGATTGGAGAACTGCGAGAGATCGGTGGCAACCAGAGCGCAGCGCAGCACCGGGACGGTCATCGTGGGGATCGTGGCGTGCGGCGGCACGCAGATCACCGACTGGGTGGCCGCGTCGACGATCACCGAGGACACCGAGCCGAGCCGGCCGATACCCGTCTTCTGGCCGGTGCCGATCAAGATCGCGTCGACCTTCTCCTCGTTGGCCAGCTCGACCATGTGATCGCCGATCCTGCCGATGCCGACGCGCGGGCGCGCGATGACGTTGTAGCTCAAGTCGGTTCCGTACCGCCGCAGCAGATCGCGCTCCATCACCTGCTCGACCTCGGGATCGCGATCGACCATGCTCTTGCGATCGAAGCCGTAGTGCTCCGCGGCATCGTCCGGGTAGTAGATCGCGCCGAGCACGACATCGACCTTGCCGAGCGAGCGCATGCGGTGCGTCCACTGGATGCCGAGATCGCAGACCGCCGAGTCGTCGATGCCGAGCATCAGGCGGAGCGGCCGCTCGTGCGCCGCATACGCGAGCCACGGCTTGGGATCGCGGACCACGATCACCGGCACGTGAGAGCGCGAGATGATCAGATTCGCGTTGCGGCCGAGCGGAGCCTTACCGCGCGAGCGTGCGTTGACCACGATAAGATCGCTGCTCTCGGTCTCCGCGAGCTGGACGAGCGTTTGATCGACGGGGCCGGCGACCAACTCCGTCCGGATCGCGAGGCCGCCTTTGCGGCTCGCGGCAAGCGCATCGAGCTTCGGGCGCGCGGCGGCAAGTGCGGCATCGTCGTCGTCTTCGGCGACATGGACGAGCACGACCTCGCGGTCTCCTCGCAGCTTGCCGAGTGCGAGCGCGACATCCAGCGCGTTGCCGGCGGCTTCGGAGATATCGGTACCGACGATGATCGACATTGGCTACGAGAGGTAAGCGAAACGACGGATCAGCTCGAGCAGCCGATCTCGCATCTCGTCGTCGATGTCGACGAACCGGATACCCATTCCGGGATGCAGGTTATCCGGCGCGCCCGGCCGGTACGGATTGACCCAGATGACTTCGCCTTCGCATTCGATGCCGAGGCCAGGAAGCGCGTGATCGCCCTTCGACGCGAATCGCAGGTTGAGCAACGTGCCCGGCTGCTCCGGCGTGGTGGTCCGAACAAAGATGCCAGTGGCGCTGATGTCGGTGATGTACGCGAAGAGATAGTTCTCCTCGCTCGCGTAATCGACCTCGAGATCGACGAACAGGCGTGGCGCTCGACGGCGATCAGCATCGCTGATCGTCGGGCGTTCATCCACCGCGTCCTGTGCCTTCGATCCCACTGCGGGCGTCATAGCCCGGTCTTCCCTGCACGGTCAATCCAACATCAACGACGCGATCTTGGCGCGATCCGTGGTGTCTCTCATATCGCCCGGAGCGGCGCTCACCGCCATGTTGCGGAAGTTCGGCGCGCTTCCTGTGAAGAAGCCGATCCACAGATCGTACTTGCCCGCAGGGAACCCACCGCCGCCAGTCTTCATCGGGTGGCGATCGACGATGAAGTCACCCGGCTGCCAGGTCGAGGTCGGGCAACGGTCCTTGATCGGCTTGTGGTCGCCATCTCGCAGCCGCAGCGGGCCATCGAAGTGGAGGAGCATCGTCCACGCTCCACCGACGGGTGCGAGCACCTTCCAGTAGGTGACGACCTCGAAGTCTTCGCCGCGCTCGAGCCGCGCCGGCAAGTCCCAGCCGAGCAGCTCGATCTTGTTGTCGAACACCACGCGGGCTTTGGGGCGCATCTTGATGCCCGTTGGCTCCTTGTGAACGATCATCTCGCGCAGTGGATTTTGATCCTCGACGCCGCCGAGGCGGTTCGAGATCAAGAGATTTCGCAGATTGCGATCCTCGAGCACGAAGTACGGCTGCTCGCCCATCTCGCGATGCAGCGTGCACAGCTCGGCCTGCGGGGCGACGGCGAAGACCCGCGATGGCCGCTTGAGCGCGGTGACGATCTGCTCGCGGGTGGTGACCTGTTCAGGCTTGGCTGCCGTGTAGAACGTGGGCGCGTAGCCGAGATCCCCCATGACGACGAGCGGTTCGTGATCGCCGCGCAGCTGGTCGTAGGTGGCGAGCAACGCCTTCGACGACAGGTGATACGACAGCGTCGGCTGCCACACGAAGCTCCAGAACGCGGCCAGCGTCACCGTCGCGGCCAGGCTGCCGGCGAGTGCGGCGCTGGCGGCGATCCGCAGCGTGCGCCCGACCCGGGTGGCGGCATCGCTCCACAGCGCCATCGTCAGCGCGAAGCCAAGTGCCGCGAGCACACCGAGCACGAGCACCCACAGCCGCAGCGGGATGATCGCGCGCGCTTCCTTCGGGTACTGGATGATCTCGGCGCCGGACAGCAGTGAGGTCAGCTTGTCGGTGAACGACTGCAGATCCTTGCCGAGATCGAGGACCGCGAGCCCGACGAACAGCGCGAGCAACAGCGCGCCGCCGGGCATCGCCGGATTCACCGGCTCGCCGTGCACGACGAGCCCCGACCGCGGCCTCGCTCGTCGCGTCAGCACGTCGTCGAGCCAGACGCCGATCGCGATCGCGAGGGCAGGAAAGCCTGACCACACCGCGTGCCCGACCTTGCGCTGGAATGCCTCGGTGGCGATCCACGATGCAGCCACCCACGCGAGCGTGATCGCGCCGACCAGCTTGCGATCGCGATCGTCGGACCGCAGTAGCCCGAACATCGCGATCGGGCCGAGGATGCCCCACGGGAACGTGCCGTAGGCGATCTGCTCGATCGTCGAGTCGAAGCTGAAGCGCAGGTCATCCTCGGGGCGCCACAGCGCGCCGAGCGCAGTCGAGTAGCACCCGGTGGCGACGATCGCCTTGCCCAGCAGCGCACGCTGCGGCGGGACGAGGCCGGGCTGCGGCTCGACGAGCGAGAACAGCTGATAGGCGAGCACGCCGACGATGCCGATGACCGCGAAGGTCGCGAACAACGCCTTGACGAGATCGACGTGATGGATGGCCCCGTCGTCGCGCCCGAGCACGAAGCACGCGTGGATCACCGGTGCCATGCCCCCGGCG
>JACCYD010000745.1 GCA_013696695.1 Deltaproteobacteria bacterium
CGAGTGGTCGAACAAGGTCGAGCTCGCCGATTTCGACGGCGATGGCCGGGTCGATATCCTGTTCGCGAACGGCGGCAACTACAGCGAGCCGAGCGAGGACCTCGAGCCGAACCGGATCTTCGCGAACCGCGGCGACAAGTTCGAGGAAGTCACGACCCTGCTCGGCCAGGGCGATCTGGCGCGCGTGATCAAGGCCCGCGACATCTCGGGCGACGGGATCGTCGACATCCTGGTCGGCACCACCTACCAGACCCAGAGCCGGCTCTATCTCGGCACCGGCGGCGGTCGCTTCACCGAGGTCACCGCCACCCATCTCCCGCAGGGACTGGCGAGCGTCGGCGATCTCGAGGTCGGCGATGTCGATGGCGATGGCGATCTCGATGTCGTGCTCGCCGACTGGGGCCCCGGTGATCCATTCACCTCGGAAGGCGCGCCGATCAAGCTGTGGCTCAACTCCGGCGATGGCCACTTCACCACCGGCGCGATGCCGGCGATCAACGTCAAGTGGTCGTGGGATCTCGAGCTGCTCGATCTCGACAACGATTACGACCTCGACATCCTCGTGGCATGCAAGGCCTGCACGGGCAGCAAGCTGTTCCTCGGCGACGGCCGCGGCGCCTTCACCGACAACTCGGCGAAGCTGCCGCAGTTCACGAACAACTACGAGTTCGAGCCGATCGATCTCGACGGCGACGGCTTCCTCGATGTCGTCACGATCAACGATGGCGATCAGGTGTCCAGCGAGTTCGACAAGCGCGAGCACGTGTTCCTCAACGACCGCAAGGGTGGATTCGTCGACGCTACCGCGCAGTTGTGGAACAACGAGGCCAACGTCGGCGCCGACGACAACGTCGTCACCGTCGCGGACATCGACTCCGACGGCGATCCCGACTTCTTGATCGGCGCGCTCGCCGATGGCACCGATCGCCTTCTTCTGAACGACGGCACCGGAAAGCTGACGCTGAAGGCCAACGTGTTCGACGGCACGCCCACCGAGGGCACGCTCGGCCTCGCGCTCGCGGACCTGAACGGTGACGGCAAGCTCGACGCCGTGCAGTCGCAAGGCGAGCTCGCCTCGGACGAACGCGTCTACTTCGGCAGTGGCATCCCGAAGGACACCGCGGCACCGAAGATCTCGCTGCTCGATCGCGTCGGTCCCGGTTTCAACACGCTCCGCGTCCGCATCCACGACAACAAGACGCCGGTGATGCCGCACGACTTCACGTCGGTCGAGCTCCGGATCAGCGGCGCAGCGTCGGTTCCGCTGACGTGGTACGGCGGTGCGATGTGGCGGGCGGACGTCACGCTGTCGACGGGCTCGTACAAGGCTTGCGCGGTCGACGCCGCGGGCAACGAGGCGTGCACCAGCGCGGTGATCGTCGAGTGATCACTCGATCGCGTGCCGACACGCCGCCGCGTCGCGCGTACTCCAGTCGCGTTCGTTGACGACGTGCAGGCGAATGGTGCCGGCGCGATCGATCACGTAGGTCTCCGGCACCGGGACCACGGCCGGAACATACTCGAAGCGGTCGTCACCAGGTCGGAAGCATCGCGCGCGCCCGGGTCGACCACGCGGTCGCTTGCGAGGCCAGCACGCGAGGCGACGGCAACCGTGCGAGCAGTGCGGTCGCGGCGGCGGCGAACCGATCGCGCTTGCGACGAGGCTCGGTTTCGGGGGCCGGCAACAGCAGCGCCGACCGTACCGCGCGCAGCATCGAGGGCGGTGCGGAGAAGTCGGGCCGGTCCGGCGATGGCAAGGCGAGCTGCGTCGATCGCATCAGCAGCTTGATCTCGGCCGCCGCGAGCTGTGCCGGGGTCGCGCGTGCGACCGCACGGGCCAGCTGATCGGCCGCGACGATGATGTCGTCGGTGGGATCCTCGGGAGCCCCGGCGCGAACGCCGCAGTGCGGGCACGCCGGTGAGCCGACCAGGTTGTAGGCGCGCATGCAATCGGGGCAATGGATGTAGCTCACCTCTCCAGTCTTCGGGCCGCACTCGACCCGCGGCAAGTTTTCGGGCGTAACCCGTGGCATGCAGAGCGTCAGCCCCAGGCCTCGGTCAGGTGGCGATCTCCCTCGTCACGTCGCGCAGTTACGAGTGGTGCGGTGCTTGCTCCCAGTGCCTGCATGCGGCTCGGCCTGATGGCGTACGTGACCTTCCTCGGGGTCATCAGCTGTGGCCGGACCGCCGAGGTCGTCCATCCCGAGATCGCGGCGCCATGCTCGATCATGCGGGTCGGCCAGGTTCACGTCACGGGCGCCGCCCGGAAGGACGTGCCCGCGCTCGCGGTTCTCGAGGGCACGATCGACGATCGCGGCCGCGCCGATCGCATCGCCGCGGTTGCCGCCGAGCGGCTGCACGCCATCGGTTACGCGCGCGCTCGGATCGACCTCACGCGCACGCAGGCGTGCTTCACCGAGCTCCACGTCGCGGTCACGCTGGGTCCGAAGTTCCGGATCGCCGACATCGCGTTCCAGACCACCGACGAATTTCCCGCGCGCCAGCGCCTCGTCGCGATCGAGGATGCGCTCGGCACCGTCAACACGATCGGCGGCTTCTACATCGAATACCGACTGCAGCGCGCGCTGATCAAACTTCAGGAGAGCTATCGCGATGCCGGCTGGCTCGAGGCCAAGATCTCGGCACCGACCGCGCGCTTCGATGACGATGGCCGGATCTCGATCGCGATCCCGATCGACGCCGGGCCGCGGTTCCGCATCGCCGCGATCCGTGCGCGCGGCGCCGGTGCCAAGGCGCGAGCCGCCGTGCTCGACGAGATCAACATCGAGCCTGGCGCCTGGTACGACGGCGCGGCGATCCGGAACGGCATCGAGCGAGCGCGCCGCAAGCTGGATCGATGGGTGGACCTCCGCACCACGGTCTCGATCGACCGTGGCGTGATCGAGCTCGAGGCCGTGCTGGAGACCAGTCCGTGACGCTGGCGCGGCGGTTGGCGTTCGTGCTGTTCGCGATCGCGGGCTGCGCGAAGCCGAGCTACCTCGGCGCCACCGTCCCCAAGCCGTGCACGAACCGCGATGCCGAGGCCTGTCTCGGTTGGATGGCCGAGCGCGATCTCGCGGCCGCCGAGCTCGACATCTACGACGACCGCGCGCTGCGGCGCTACGTCCAGAGCATCGCGAATCGCGTCGCAAAGCGGTCGCTGCTCCCCACACCACCGCGCGTGATCATCGCCGATCGCGACGAGACCTACGCGACCTCGGGCCGCCGCATCGTGATCGCGCGACGCACCCTCGAGAAATTATCGTCGGAGGCCGAGCTCGCCGCAGTGATCGCGCACGAGGTCGCGCACGTCGAAGGTCGCCACGGCATCGTGTCGCTGTTCGGCCGACCGCCCGATGACGGCTTCGTCAACCGGCGCGACGCCGAGGCCGTCGCCGACGAGCGCGGCGTGTGGCTGCTCGAGCACGCGGGCTATGCGCCGGTCGCGATGGCCTCTGCACTGCGCGTCGTCCTCGAGGCCGAAGACGAGGAGCACCCGCTGCGCGCGGATCGGATCGCGCGCGTCACCGTGCTCGCCAGTGGCCGCACCGGCTTTCACGGTCGCGACGAGCTCCTCGCCCGGCTCGCGAACATGGTGGTCGGTCGCGATCCGCGTCTCGGGCGCCGCACCGACTCCGCGTGGGTCGTGTCCGCGCTCGGCATCGCGATCGAGCTCACCGATGTCGATCTGATCCGCGCCGATCAAGATGTCCTCGCGCTGCGCCGCGATCGCGCGACGTTGATCGCCTACGCCGTCGGTGCCCCATGGGGGCGCGAGCTCTCGGCGCTCGTCGAGGATCGCGAGGTCGTGAAGTCCGAAGTCGGGAATGTCGTGATGGGCACGCTTCCTTACGGCGCGCGCCGCGACGACAGCCCGCTCGGCAAGCTCGCTCGCGCGGTCCGCAACACGCTGCCGCAACCATCCGCCGGCTCGCGCGTCGCGATCGTGATTCGCGACAAGGGCGCGCTCGTCATCGAGATCGGCGGCCGCAGCGTGCCCGCCCTGTTGCTCCGCACCGCGACACCCGGCGAAGTCGCCGCCTCCGAACCGACACGCCGATCAAGTATGCGGACGGGGCGATAGCTTCGGCAGGCCGAAATCGACGCGGTGAATGACGCCACGCTCGGGGCATACCAGCAGCACGCCATCGACCTCGAACGCGACGTGATACTCGAGCAGCTGCCGCCGCGTGGCCGCGGTCTCGATGCGCGGTGCGACCTCGCCCGTCTTGACCTCGGCGACCAGTACCTCGCCATCGGCCTCGACGAGATAATCGGCTCGTACCTCGGTCTCGCACGGCTCGCCATCGACGAGCGGCGACCACCACGTGGTGACCTGGCGGCCGACGATGCGAAAGCCTGCACGACGTAGCAGCTGGGCGGCACCATCCTCCCCGGCGATCGCCCGGCCCGCTCGGCGCCGCGCTCGCCACGAGCCGCGCCACGCGCGCAGCCAGCGGGCAACCACGAGCGCC
>JACCYD010000763.1 GCA_013696695.1 Deltaproteobacteria bacterium
GTGGTGCCGCACGCGTCGACGTTCGGCGGCAACGCGCTCGCGTGCGCGGCTGCCAACGCGGTGTTCGACATCATCGACAGCGACGGCTTGCTCGCAAAGGTGATCGAGTCCGGCAACTATCTCGGCACCCAGCTCGGCGAGCTGGTCATCGAGTTCCCCGGTCAGGCCGTCGAGACTCGCGGTCGCGGCCTGCTGCGCGGGATCGCCGTGGCCAATGCACCCGCGCAGGTCGTCGCGCGATGTCGCGAGAAAGGCCTGCTGCTGTCCGTCGCCGGCGACAAGGTGGTGCGGTTCGCGCCGCCGTACGTCGTCGAGCGCGCGCAGCTCGACGAAGCCGTCGCGACCCTGCGTACGGTCCTCGCGGAAGGACTGGGCAAGTGAGTCGCCGCGGCTTCCTCACGCTCGCGGACATCGCGATCGCCGATTGGCCCGCGGTGTTCGATCGCGCGGCGCTGTTCAACCAGCACCGGCTGGGCACCTCGCTCGCGGGCAAGACGGTCGCGGTGGTGATGGAGAAGGCCTCGACTCGCACCCGCGTGTCGTTCGAGGTCGGCGTCTACGAGCTCGGCGGTCACGCCGTCGTGATCCAGACCGAAGGCAGCCAGATCGCCCGTGGCGAGCCGGCCGAGGACACAGCTCGCGTGCTGTCGTCGTATTGCCAGGCGATCGTCGTGCGCACGTTCGGCCAGGAGCGCATCGCCGCGTACGCGCGCGGGTCGACGGTTCCCGTGATCAACGCGCTCACCGATCAGCACCACCCGTGTCAGGTCGCCACCGATCTGTTCACGGTGCGCGATCATTTCAAGAAGCTGACGGGGCTGCGTTACGCGTGGATCGGCGACGGCAACAACATGGCGCAGTCGTGGATCGAAGCCGCGGGAATGTTCGGCCTCGAGCTCGTCCTCGCGTGTCCCGATGGCTACGGACCCGATCCGCAGCTCGTCAACGCGGCGCGCGCCCAGCAGGCTCAGACCGGTGGCTCGATCACGCTGACCACCAGTCCCGAGGAAGCAGCGACCCGCGCCCATGTGCTATCGACGGATGTATGGGCGTCGATGGGGCAGGAAGCGGAGGCGGCGAAGCGCAAGGCCTCGTTCAAGGGCTACCGGATCGACCAGGCCCTACTCGATCGGTCAGCGAAGGATTCGATCGTGCTGCACTGTCTCCCGGCGCATCGCGGCGAGGAAATCACCAGCGATGTGCTCGACGGTCCGCGCTCCCTGGCGTGGGTCCAAGCGGCGAACCGCCTCCCGATCGCAAAGGCGATCCTGGAGCGGGTCATCTGATTTAGAACTGCCCTCGCGTGTTATGGTGAGCCAGTGAGTACGGTGCCGGCCGAGATTGCCGGGGTAGGGTCGACGCAGCAGAAGCTCCGCGTCAGCCCGGGCTTCGATCCGCTCAAAGCGGCCGTGGGCCCGGAGGAGTACTTCGTCCTGTCGCGGATCGACGGCTCGCAAACCCTCCGCCAGGTCCTCCTCGCCACCGGGCTCTCGGTCGAGCGCAGCATCGCGATCATCCAGCGCCTGCGATCGATCGGCGCACTGCTGCTTCCAGGCGAGAGCTCCGCGCCGGCACCGACGGCGATGCCGGGGATTCCGCCGCTCGCGAGTGATCGCCGCGGCACGATGACGCCGCTCAAGCCCGCCTCGGCCGCCGCCTCGTCGACGAGCATGCCGGCGATGACCGCGAATCGTCCCTCCGCACCTGGTCGCGCGATGGGCACCGAGTCCACGCCCGCGGCCCAGTCATTCACGCACGATCTGACGCTGCCGCGCACGACACCCGACGAGCTGACTGCGCTGTCCGAGGACAACGAGCTCGATGACACCGAGCGCCGTCGCATCCTCGCGATCGCAAGGCTCGGCGATGGCCGCGATCCGCATGCGTTGCTGGGCGTCGTTGCCCCAGCGGATGCCCGCACGCTGAAGCGTGCGTACTTCATGCTGTCGAAGGAGATCCACCCGGATCGCTATTACGGCAAGCAGCTCGGCAGCTTCGGGCCGCGGCTCGCAGCGGCGTTCGAGTCGGTGTGTCGCGCGTATGCGCGGCTGACCAGCCACGACAAGAAGCCCAGTCCCGCCGCGTCGGTGCAGGTCGAGAATCGCGATCAGCCGCAGACACCGCAGTCGTACGCGGCCGAGCTGTTCGAGCGAGCGTGTCAGCTCGAGGTCCAGGGCGATGCGATGGGCGCGATGAAGCTGTTCGCCGCCGCGGTTCGCGTCGATGCGCAATTGCGCTATCTGCGGCGCGCCGCCAGCTGCGCGCTCGCCGCGGGTCAGCCACGCAGCGCCGTCGAGTATGCGAAAAAGGCGCACGGCCTGGCGTCCAGCGATCCGTCGTCGGCGCGGCTCCTCGCCGCCGCCTTCCGCGCCGCCGGGAAGCTGGCGGACGCCGAGGAAGTGCTGGTCATGGCGATGGCGCTCAAGAGCGAGAACGACACGTTGACCGCGGAGCTTCGGCACGATCTCGCCGAGGTTCGTCGACTGCTTTCGCACTGAGCCCGGGCGTGCCCGGCAGGGGCAAGGCCGGGGTAAGCGGTCGTCAATTACTCGGCGACCGACTGGCTATCCCTCCAAAAATCGGGGGAAAATGGCCCCGCCATGGCTAGCGACAAGGTGATCGGAATCGACCTCGGCACGACCAACTCGTGCGTCGCGATCGTCGAAGATGGAACTCCGTCCGTGATTCCCAATCGCGGCGGCTACAAGACGACGCCATCGATGGTCGCGATCGCCGAGAACGGCAAGCGCCTGGTCGGCCACATCGCGAAACGACAAGCGATCACGAACGCCGAGAACACGGTGTACGCGGCGAAGCGTCTGATCGGCCGCAAGTGGGGCTCCGCCGCGGTGCGCAGCTCGCTCGAGATCATGCCGTATCGCATCGTCGAGGGGCCGCACGACGACGTCCGCATCATGCTGCGCGACCAGGTGTTCAGCGTCCCCGAGGTGTCCGCGTACATCCTCCAGGAGATGAAGCTGATCTCCGAGGAATACCTCGGCGAAGAAGTGCCGAAGGCGGTCGTCACCGTTCCCGCGTACTTCAACGATGGCCAGCGCCAGGCCACCAAGGACGCCGGCCGGATCGCAGGCCTCGACGTCATCCGCATCATCAACGAGCCCACCGCGGCGGCGCTCGCCTACGGCTTCGGTCGCAACATCGAGCGCAAGGTCGCGGTCTATGACTTGGGCGGCGGCACGTTCGATATCTCGATCTTGGAGATCGGCAACGGCGTGTTCGAGGTGATTTCCACCGCCGGCGATACGTTCCTCGGTGGCGAGGATTTCGATCGCCGCATCATCGACTGGCTGGTGTTCGGCTTCGAGAAGCAGCACGGCATCGATCTCCGCAAGGACAAGATGGCGCTGCAGCGCCTCAAGGATGTCGCCGAGAAGGCGAAGTGCGAGCTGTCGAGCGTCAAGGAGACCGAGATCAACCTGCCGTTCATCATCTCGACGGGCCGCAACGAGGCGTTGCACCTGCAGACGATGCTGTCGCGCGACAAGCTCGAGGAGCTGACGAG
>JACCYD010000775.1 GCA_013696695.1 Deltaproteobacteria bacterium
GAGGTATGGCGAGAAGATCGGGCTGCCGCGGAACTTCGTGATCTTCGATGACGATGATCAGGTGAAGGCGATGGAGCGGCTGCTCAAGGAGACGGGCCTCGACGCGCAGGTGTCGCCGAGGACGATCCTGTCGAGGATCGATCGGGCGAAGAATCGCGGCGTCGATCCGAGGTCGATCAAGGTCGGCATCTACGACGAAGAGGTCGAGCGGCTGTACCCGATGTATCAGGATGCGCTCGCGCGCGAGCACGCGGTGGATTTCAACGATCTGCTGCTGCGCGTGCTGGATCTGCTCGATCATCCGCAGGTCGGGCCGGTCTTGAAGGCGCGGTTCCGGCACGTGCTGGTGGATGAATTCCAGGACACCAATCGCGTGCAGTACGATCTGGTGAGTCGGTTCGCCTCGGCCACGCGCAACCTGACCGTGGTCGGCGATGACGATCAGTCGATCTACGCGTGGCGCGGCGCGGAGCCGAAGAACCTGCTCGATTTCGATCGCGAGTTCCCAGACGCACGGGTGATCAAGCTCGAGCACAATTACCGGTCGACGCAAACCATCCTCGATGCGGCGAACGGCGTGATCCAGAAGAACCGGGACCGTCACGAGAAGAGCTTGTGGACGGACAAGGGCATGGGCGACACGCTCGAGCTCTATCAAGCGGGGGATGAGCGCGGCGAGGCGTACTTCATCGCGCAGTCGATCCGGCGAATGCTGGATGATGGGCCGCACTCGCCGAGCGACATCGCGATCCTGTATCGAACGAACGCGCAGTCGCGCGTGCTCGAGGAGCATCTGCGAGCGGCGCGCGTGCCGGCCAAAGTCGTCGGCGCGATGTCGTTCTTCGAGCGCAAAGAGGTCAAGGATGCGATCGCGTATCTGCGGTTGCTGGTGAACCCGGCCGCGGACTCGGCGTTCGAGCGGATCGTGAATGTTCCGCCGCGCGTGATCGGCGACACCACGGTCGATCGGTTGCGAGCAGCGGCGCGTGCAGCGGGCTGCGGCTTGCTCGATGCCGCGCGGCTGGCCGCGCGGGGCGAGGTCGCGGGGCTGGGCACGGCGCCGCGCAAGAAGCTGCAGAGCTTCGTCGAGCTGGTCGATGGCCTATGCGACGTCATCCAGCAGGGCGCCTCGGTGGGCGAAACGATCATCCAGGTCGTCGATCGCAGTGGGCTGCGCGCGAAGCTCGAGGCGGAGGCCAGCGCGGAGTCGCGAGACCGTCTCGATAACCTCGCCGAGCTGGTGTCCACGGCCACGGATTTCGACGACGAAGAGAGCACCGGCGAGGATGGCGAGGTGCCGGCGACAGCGGTCGATGCGTTCCTCGAGCGCGTCGCGCTCGCGGCGCCCGGCGATCAGAGCGCGAGCGAGCAGGTCGTGTTGATGACCATCCACATCGCGAAGGGCCTCGAGTGGCCGATCGTGTTCCTCGGCGGGCTCGAGGATGGCTTGTTCCCGTCGCTGCGCGAGCGCGAGGGCACGAGCGAGGATGCGGCGATGGAAGAGGAGCGCCGGCTCGCGTACGTCGCGATCACGCGCGCGCGAGAGAAGCTGATCCTGACGCACGCGCGCACGCGCAGGCAGTGGGGCGAGATCCGCATCCAGGGTCCGTCGCGATTCCTCGAGGACATCCCGCCAGGCTGCTTCGGCCAGAAGTATTCACAGCGGCCACGTCCAAGCCTGGTGCCGCGCGGGCCGCGCATGGATTCGATGGACGATCAGAGCTCGCCTGCCGCGAGCGGGCAGTGGAGGGCGCGCCGGCCATCGCAGCAGCGGAAGCTGCGCGACGAATTCGATCAGCGCAGCGGCGACGATGACGAGCCGGTGTTCCAGGTCGATGGCGATGCGCCGTCGGTCGGCTTTCTGATCGGCTCGGCGGTCTCGCACTCGACGCTCGGCGTCGGGCGCGTCGTCGCGATCGCCGGCATCGGCAAGGATCAGAAGGTGGTCGTCGATTTCGGTGCGATCGGCCGCAAGACGGTATTCGCGCGGTTCCTCGCCGCCGATGCCAGCGGCGACGAGCTCAACTGATCAGTCGCCCGAGGGCGTGATCGGTCGCGTGATCCGCGCGAGGAGCTCGGACACGAACGGAATGCGCATGCCGCGTTCGCGGGTGCGTTGGAACCAGCCGCTGATCGCCAGCCGGATGTCCTCGGCGGTCTGCTCGGCCGCGATCTCGGCGGTCTGGCTATGCGAGGTGGGTGGAGGCGTGCTGTGCATGTCGTTCCCTGAGTCGAGCACTTGCCGCGCCCAGATAGCGCGCGAGCCGGGCTCGCGCGCAAAGCGCAAGCTCGATGCTACTCGGGCATCTTCTCGGTGATCACGGCGAGCTTGATCGGCGCGCGGTTACGCCAGACCTCGACCTCGGTGGCGCGACCGACGGGCGTGGTCGAGACCAGCCACGGCAGCGAGCGATGGTCGACCTCGCGGCCACCCCACGTCAGGATCACGTCGCCGGTGCGGAGCGTCGAGCGCGCAGCAGGCGAGCCGGCCTTGACCTCGGTGACGAGCGCGCCTCTCGGTTGCGGCAGGCCGAGGTTCTGCGCGAGCTCGGCGGTGATCGGCTTGACGAGCACGCCGAGCCAGCCGCGCGCGACCTGCCCGTAATCGCGAAGCGCGTCGAGGACCTCCTTGACGCGGTTGATCGGGATGACGAACGACAGCTCGCCGTGGGCGCGATCTTGCGGCGCGACGGCGATGCCGACGACCTGGCCGGCGGTGTCGATGACCGGGCCGCCGGAGTTGCCGCGGTGGATGCGAGCATCGGTCTGGAGATAGGCGCGGTAGCCGAGCGTCGGCCCCTGGACGAGCGAGCCGCCTTCGCGGCCGGTCGCCGACACGATGCCCGCGGATGCCGAGACCTCGTCGCCGAACGCATTGCCGAGGACGACGACCCACTCACCAACCCGCGTCTGATCGCTGTCGCCCATACGGAGCGCGTGGAGGCGCGGCACGTCGATCTGGAGCAGCGCGAGATCGAGGCGGGGATCGCGGCCGAGCAGCTTGGCGGGTGCCTCGGTGCCATCGGCGAGCACGACGCGGAGCTGGCCGGAGTCGATCGTCGCGGCCCCGTCCTTACCTGGCGTTGAGACCGCGGCCGCGATGTGATCGTTGGTCAGCACGTAGACGCCGCGCGACTCGACGAGGAAGCCGGTACCGAGGGCGACATCGGCGACCGAATCGGGCGCGCCGGGAAACATCGCCGCGGGCCCCGACTTGACCGGCGTGGTGGCGCGGATCGCGACGACGCCGTGGCGCGCGCTGGCGACCAGGTCGACGAACGATCCCGGCGCGCTCGGATAGAGCAGACGAGCGTTCTGCGGATTTACCGACGGAGCGAACCGAGCATCTGCAGGAACCTCGCGCTCGCGGCAGCCGATGCCGGCAAGCAACGCGAGCGTCACGGCACCTGCACCTCGTGCCAGTGCGATCATTATTTCGGCGCGGCCTTCTGCGCGTCGACGTACGCCACCCGGAGATCGTAGGTCAGGCTCGCGATCAGCCTCTGCTCCGTCTCGTCGAGGTTTCCCTTGGTCTTCTGCTCGAGCATGCCGAGCACGTCGATCAAGTGCTTCGCCGTCTCGAGATCGAGCGGATGCTTCTCGCCGTCCGGCGGATCCATCTTGCCGAGCGAGATCAGCGCCGTCGACGCGAGCGACAAGACGTGCGTCGAGAAGTCGACCGGGCTGAGGGGGCCTGAAGGCTGGTCCGCCATGAGCGGAACATATACCGGGCGGTGGTTTGTTCCATCGCCGCGCGGGGTTCTTCTGTCGTGCGCAGCCCGTCGTTCCACGGGCACCCGCGGTTGATCTGTGTAATCGTTGACCTGCCCATGGATACCCTGCGCGATCCATTTCCTCCGGCGTCTACCGCCACCACCACGTCCACCTCCGGGGAGCCCTCTCCGTCGGGGACGCTGCCGGGGGCAGGATCGGGTCCCGTGCTGCGAAGCGAGGTGCCGGCCGGTGCGGGGCCTGCGAGCTCGTCGACGAAGGGAGACACCAAGCTCGACATCAACGCCCTGACCGAAGAGGTCAAGGTCACGAGCGCGTTCCTCGACGACGTGTTTGCGCAGGTCGGCCGGGTGGTCGTCGGTCAGCGCGAAATGGTCGAGCGCGTGCTGATCGGGTTGCTCACCGGCGGCCACTGCTTGATCGAAGGCGTGCCCGGCCTCGCGAAGACGCTGACCGTGCGCACGCTCGCGCAGACCATCAACGCGTCGTTCTCGCGCATCCAGTTCACGCCCGATCTGATGCCGGCCGATATCACCGGCACCACGATCTACAACATGCACACCGGGCAGTTCACGCAGAAGCGTGGCCCGCTGTTCGCGAACCTCGTACTCGCCGACGAGATCAATCGCGCCCCCGCGAAGGTGCAGTCGGCGCTCCTCGAGGCGATGCAGGAGCGCCAGGTCACGATCGGTGACATGACGCATCCGCTGCCCGATCCGTTCCTCGTGCTCGCGACGCAGAATCCGATCGAGCAGGAAGGCACGTTTCCGCTTCCCGAAGCGCAGCTCGATCGCTTCATGCTGCTGATCAAGGTCAGCTACCCGACCGCCGGCGACGAGCGCGCGATGCTCGATCTGATGAGCTCGCAAGATCTGCCCACCGCATCGGAGGTGGCGTCGATCGAGCAGATCCGGCTGGCGCGCAAGATCGTCGGCTCGATCTACATCGACGATCGCGTCCGCGATTACATCGTCCACGTCGTCCAGGCCACGCGC
>JACCYD010000781.1 GCA_013696695.1 Deltaproteobacteria bacterium
GTACGCGCGTGCCACTGATCCTGACGTCGAAATCGAACACGCCGAAGCCACAACCGCACGACGTCGCGCTCGCTGCGATGGAAGCCATGCCCACCGCACCGACGACGCGGCACCGTCCGCCCAGCGAGCCCGAGATCGAGACCGTCCTCGAGCTCGACGCGTCGATGCAGAAGAAGTCGCCGGCGATGCGAAATCGCCCGCCCACGGCGCCCGAGATCGAGACCGTGATCGAGATGGAGGCCGAGCCGGCCGACGAGGACGAAGTCGCGGCACTCGCGTCGGAGGCCGAGACCGTGCGCGTGAACCATACCGAGGACGCGCGTGTCGTCGAGACCATCACCGATACCAGCTCGCAGACGCTGACCGTGACGGTGACGGAGCCATCCGAGCCCGAGATCGTGATCAAACGAGCTCCATCGGAGCCGGTGACGTCGGATGAATCGGTCACCGCCTCGGGCACGATCAACGGGCCGCGTGCGAAGCGAGCGAGCGAGGGCTGGGACGACTGAGCGGGCTAACTACGGGCGCGCGTACTCGGTCAGTTCCATCACGATGTCACCGAGCTCGGTCTTGGCGCTGCACCTGAGCGGGACGCGATCGGCATCATCCGACAACCAGACGCGAAACGTGCGCGTCGCTTTACCGGGCTCGGCCGTCAGATCGCGACGCGCGCGGAACGACGTGCCCTCGAGGACGATCGCGCGACGATTGCCGACTGCCGAGCCGATCGTCTCCTCGCCGACGTACTTCATGTCGATCTTCCACAGCCGGCGACCGCCGATGATGTGGACGGTGCGAACCTCGCCCGGCGTGCCGCGCCAGCCGCGCATCGCGGCCATCGCGGTGTGCATGTCGTGCAGCGCCGCGGTGCGGAAATCGACCCGCGTGGTGACCGGCTTCGCCTCCTCGGAGCGCTGGTAGGTCACCGTCGCGACGCGACCGGAGAACTTCGCGCTGGCGGTGATCTTCTTGCCGCTGGTGATCACGACGGTATCGACCTGCAACGGATGGCCGGTCTCGACGTCGATCACGGTCGTCGCCTCGTCGCTGATCTGTTTGACGAGCGCGCCGGCGCCAGCGGTGGCGGCGCGCGACTTGACGACGATCGCCTTCTTGCCGTCGATGATTCCGATCTCGCCGACCGCGAGCTGGGCCTCACCGACCAGGATGCCTGCGAGCTGGACGTCGTACGCCATCGTCTCGCCCGGGTGAAGGCCGAGCTCCCGACCGCCAGGCACGGCCGGCTGGGCCGATAGCGTGGTCGCTTCGGCACCGGCGCAGCCGGCGACCAACGCGATGAGGAGCGCCCGCACGAGGAACATGATGAATGATAGCGTGTGGCACGTGAAGGCAACTCCGCGCTTGGGCATCACGCTGGGCGATCCTTCCGGCATCGGGCCGGAGATCGTGGCAGCGGCGCTCGCGTCGATGCCGGACGACTGGCGCAAGCGCGTGATCATCTACGGGGACCATGGCCCGCTGGCGCGCGGCGCGAAGGCGATGGGTGTCACGTTGCCAGATGTCGAGATCATCGGCGCAGGGCTTGGCAATTCCGCCGTGCCGGGTCGCCCCGACGAGACCGGCGGTGCGGCCCAGGTCGGCTACCTCGAGGCCGCGGTGGCTGCGGCCAAGGCGGGTGACCTCTCCGCGATCGTGACTGCTCCGATCTCGAAGACGTGGGCGCGGCGTGGCGGGTTTGCGTTCCTCGGCCACACCGAGATGCTCGCGCAGCGGCTCGGTGCCCGCGAAGTCGCGATGCTGTTCGCGGGTCCCAGGCTCAAGGTCGCGCTCGCGACGGTGCACCGTCCGCTGTCGGAGGTCGTCGAGGATCTGTCGACCGATCGGATCCGCGCGGTGATCGAGCTCGTGGTGACGTCGATGGTCACCGATTTCGGGATGGCGGCGCCGCGGATCGGCGTGCTGGGCTTGAATCCGCACGCAGGAGAAGATGGGCTGCTCGGCGATGAAGACGCGGACATCATCGCGCCCGCGCTCGAGGAGGCCTGTGCGCCGGCCACGCTGCACGGGCCGCTGGTGCCGGACGCCGCGTTTCGCGACGCGCTCGACGGCAAGTACGACGCGATGATCGCGATGTATCACGACCAGGGTTTGATCCCGGTCAAGCTGATCGACTTCGAGGAAGCGGTGAACGTGACGCTCGGGCTGTCGATCGTGAGGACGTCGCCGGATCACGGCACCGCATACGACATCGCCGGGACAGGAAAAGCCCGCAGCGTGTCGATGCAGCGGGCGATCGCGCTCGCCATCGACATGGTCGCTCGGCGGTCGGCGACGTAGACCCCTGTCACCGACGCTTCCTTGGGTGTCACACGTTTTCTACGTGAAGTAGATCGAAGGCCGTAACCACGCGTTCGCTCAGGCCATGAGGATTTCCCAGGCATGGGTGGGTGCGTTGCTAGGCGCGTGCGCCAGCGGGTCCGTCCCGCCGCCCCAGCCGACACCCCCACGAGAACCGGTTTCGATCGCGACGTCCACCACCGACCGCGAGATCGCCGCGTTGACCCCCGCGACCCTCGAGCCCGGTGCCGCCGACCTCGACAAGGCGATCGCGAGCTTCTACGAGCACTCGACGTCGAAGCGCACGTACATCATGACCGACAAGCCGCTGTATCAGCCGGGCGAGACGATCTGGTACCGCGCCGATCTGCGCGCGACCGGCACGCTGGTCGGTGGTCAGCCCGTCGGCTTGACGATGATGCTGACGTCGCCACGCGGCGCGATCGTGTCGCAAAAGCGTGTGCTCGCGCAGAACGGCTTCGCGCGCAATGACTTCAAGCTGCCCGCGGAGATCGAGGGCGGCGAATACAAGCTGTCGATGGTCGCCGACGACGGCACCCAGGATTTCAAATCGATCGTCATCAACACCTACCAGACGCCGCGCTTGCAGAAGACGCTCGAGCTGCTGCGCAAGGCGTACGGCGAAGGCGATCAGGTGTCGGCGGCGATCGAGATCAAGCGCGCGACCGGCGAGCCGTTCGCCGACAAGGCGCTCACCGGCATCATCACCATCGATGACGTCGAGCTCCCCCGTCTCAAGATCACGACCGACAAGGACGGCAAGGCAACGGCGCGGTTCCAGCTGCCGGCGAAGCTAGTCCGCGGCGATGGCCTGCTCACGATCATGGCCGACGACGGTGGCGTCACCGAATCGGTCCAGAAGCGCATCCCGATCGTGATGAAGACGATCAGCCTGTCGATGTTCCCCGAGGGTGGAGACCTGATCGACAGCATCCCCGGGCGCGTCTACTTCATGGCGAAGACCACGCTCGGCAAGCCGGCCGACATCGAGGGCCGCGTCCTCGACGACACGGGCAAGACGGTCGCCGAATTCTCGTCGGTCCACGACGGCATGGGCCGGTTCGAGCTGACGCCCGGCACCGATCGCAAGTACCAGGTGGCGATCACCAAGCCCGCCGGCATCACGCAGAAGTTCGACGTGCCGCACGGCAAGGCGGGTGGCTGCGTGATCCGCAGCGTCGATCAGAAGTCGCCGACCACGCTGCGCGTCGGCGCGATCTGCAACACCGCGCGCAAGCTCCAGGTCGAGGCCGTGATGCGCGAGCACAGGCTCGCGAGCGGCTCGTTCGAGGTCGGTGCCAACGTGCCGACGCTGGTCGAGCTGCCGGTGGCCGCCAACACCCAAGGTGTCGTGCGCGTGACCCTGTTCTCCGCGCGCTACGAGCCGCTCTCGGAGCGGCTGCTCTATCACGGGCTCGGCTCGGGAATTCAGATCTCGATGACCGCTGACAAGAAGACATATTCGCCGCGCGATCCGGTGAAGCTGCGCATCAAGACCACCGATGCCACCGGCAAGGCGGTCAAGGCGAACATCGGCGTCGCGGTCGTCGACGAGACGGTGCTCGCGTACGCCGATGACAAGAGCGGCAATCTGGTCTCCCGGATGTTCCTCGAGCAGGAGCTCGGCGCGACCGCCGAGGATCCGATCGAAGATCCGAAGTACTACTTCGGCGACAAGCCCGATGCGACGGCTGCGCTCGACGCGCTGCTCGCGACGCGGGGCTATCGCCGGTTCGAATGGCGTCCGATCCTGGGCGCCCTCGGCGCCGGTGGCACTGCGGGCTCGCAGGGAGGTGCGAAATGAAGACACTCACCAGGCTCGTGTTCGCGACCGGATCGCTCGCCGCGATCGGCACGCTGTTCACGCTGCAAGTTCCGAAGTCGTACGCCGAATCGGCGGCTGGCACGATCGAAGGCTCGGTGGTCGATCCCACCGGCAAGGCCGCCACCGGCGCGCGGATCTCGGTCACCTGCGGCAAGGTCAGGAAGACGACCTCGGTCGACGGCGCGGGTGGCTTCACGGTCTCGGGGCTGCCCGAAGGGACGTGCACGCTCACCAGCACCGGCGCCGGGTTCGGCACGACCACGCTGACCATCGAGGTCGCGGGCGGCTCGATCTCGACGGTGCTCGTCCAGATGCAGCCTCCCGTGCCACCGGTTGCGCCGACCACCGTGCTGGAG
>JACCYD010001130.1 GCA_013696695.1 Deltaproteobacteria bacterium
CACAGCCCGGCACTCGCGCCGATCGTGACGCGGGACTCGGCGAGTGCGGAAGTCGGTAGTGCGATGAGCAGAACGGCGAGGGCAGTGCGCATGGGCAGATCAGCGAGGAGCATGCGTCGTGCCACGCGCAATCACGTGGAACCACGAGGCCGACCCTCGCCGCGCTCTCGAAAAACCGAGGGCCAAGCGGCATTGACTGATGGGATCGTCGACTTGCTCAAGCCAGCGCGCTGGCGATCTTCTCGGCAGCGCGGGTGGCGAGCGCCATGATCGTGATCTGCGGGTTGACGCCGATCGACGACGGCACCGCCGCGCCATCGACGACGTACAGCGACCGGGTGTCGTGCACCTGGTGATCGCTGCCGATCACGCTCGAGCTCGGATCGCTGCCCATCCGTGCGGTGCCGAGTGGGTGATACGCGGACAGATCGAGATCCCATGGCCGGATCGTCGCCCGTCGCATCCGCGCGAGATCGCCCGGCGTCTCCAGGACGTCGAAGCCATTGATCGGCGTGTGCACGCGGCGCGCGCCGGCGGCGAAGAAGATCTGCGCGAGCACGTCCATCCCGCGCTTGATGTGCGCGACGTCGTGATCCGACAGCCAGTACTTGATCACCGGCTGATTCATCACCGTGCTCACGGAGCCGCGCGATGAATCCTCGACCATGAAGCCGAAGCTCGCGACGTGATCGAAGCTCTCGGCGAGCCGGATCAGCTCGGGGCCGATCATCGGCGTCACGGTCATCTGCATCTCGAGCGGCACCATCGCGCCCTCGAACAGGATGCCTTCCTCGTGGAGCTCCTCGACCGAATAGCCCTGCGGGATGCCGTTCCACCCCAGGATCTGCTCGTCGAACTCGGCGAGCGCACCGGCCGCAGGATGGATCGACAGGTTCTTGCCGAGCTGGCCAGACGAAGCGCCGAGGCCCTGCGATTGGAGCAGCAGCGGCGTCATGATCGCGCCGCAGCTGACGACCACGGCGCGCGCGCGCACCGTCAGTGCATGGCCGGTCTCCGTGCGTGCGACCACACCGGTGGCGACGCCGCCGTCGACGATGATCCGCGTGACCTTCGCACCGGTGAACAGCTCCGCACCGGCCCGCAATGCGAGCGGGATGTAGCTGACGTTGGTGGAGCGCTTGGCATCGGTGGGACAGCCGAAGCAACACACGCCCTGCCCATCGCACGCCGGCGCGTTGCGGCGCAGCGGGCCATGGCGCGTGAACCCGAGCGCGCGACAGCCGCGCGAGATCACGCGCCCGTTGCCGCCGAGCAGCTCTTTGCGCGCCGGCTCGACCCCGAGCACGCTCTCGACGCGCTCGAAGTAGCCGCCCATCTTGTCCGGCGCGAGATCGGCGAGCCCGAGCTCCTTGACCCACTCGGAGAGCACGCGATCGGGCGTGCGGAAGCAGGTGCCGGAGTTCACCGTGGTGGTGCCGCCGACCGTCTGGCCGAGCGGGATCGGAATCGGCACGTTGCCGACCGAGAACGTGGTGCCGCCGCGCCGGTACAGCTTCTGCTGCATCGAGAACGAACGGCCCGTGAAGTCCGTGCGATCGAAGTACTTGCCCTCTTCGACGAAGACCACCGCGAACCCGGCCTCGGCGAGCTCGCGGCCGACCACCGCGCCACCCGCGCCGGTGCCGATCACGACGACATCGCACTCGACCGCGACATCGTGGCCGTTCGCAACGTGCACGCGCTCGCGCATGTACGCGGGCTTCACTTCCTGCTTCGCCTTCTCGGCCTCGTAGACGCAGCCGAGTTGCTTGTAGAGGCCGGGGTCGTCGAAGTGAGCGATCTTGAGCGGGCTCACCAGCGCGCGCAGCATCATGCGCCGCACCGGATCGCCGTGCCGCCAGCTCTCGAGGATCGCGAGCCGCTTCGCATCCGGTGCATCCGCGAACGCGCGCCGCGTGGTCACCCACGACTGCACGTCGAGGCTGCGCAGCAGACCTTCGAGGCCGAAGTGCGCGGCCGAGGGCAGGTTGGCAACGAAGCGCTCGACGCGGTCGACCGTGCGTTCATCCGCAGCCGGCAGGAACCGGCCTGCAGGCAGCGCGGTCGCGGCGAGTGCGACGAGGGTGCGGTGCTGGGAGGTGGAGAGGATAGCCACGAATTGACCCTACCAAGGCAAAGGTCGGACCACCAGACCCATTGTGGAACCACTTGAAGATCCATGGGTAACGGCTAGGATCGCGGGAATGCGTGTCACCTGGGTGCTGCTCGCGAGCGCCGGTTGCTGGCACGAGCCAACACCGGCGATCCAGCCCGTGATGCCGCCGCCTGCGCCCATCGCGATCACGCGGCCGCGGCCTCCGCCGTCTCCCTACGCGGAGGTCGTCGGCACCTGGAAAGGCGTCGGCTTCCAGTACGACACCAAGGGCCGCTGGGATCTCGAGATGACGTTGTTCAAGCGCGCCAACATCGGCGATGTCATCGGCACGATCGCGTACGAGAACGGCAACTGCACGGCCGAGCTCACGCGCCAGCCCGAGCGTGGCGACACGCTGGTGATGACCGAGAAGCTCGTCACCGGTCAGGGCAAGTGCGTCGATGGCGGCACGATCCGGATCCCGCGCCGTCCGGTCGCCGGCGAGCTCGACTGGCGGTGGGATTTTTCGACCGGCAACGAAGGCGCGAGCGCGACCGTCAAGCGCGACTAGTCACCAACGGCGAGTAAGCCCTACAGCCCGCCGCCGGCGAACGTCGCGTCGAGGAAGCCGTACGTCATCTGCAGCGAAGCGCCGACGAAGAATTCGCCGCCATCGGCGACGACGTTCGCCGCGAGCCGGACACCCGACGCTTGGTTCATGAAGTAGGTGAACCCGAGCTGCCCCGCGAGGCGGACGCCGAGGTCGCGCTCGTCGGCCGGATCGAACACGTTGTCGCCATCGCTCGA
>JACCYD010000796.1 GCA_013696695.1 Deltaproteobacteria bacterium
CCGCTACGTCGCGGGCGGTAGGCCCCACGCCGGCGCGAGGGCCTCGTAGTCGACGCGCGGCGCCGCTACCGCGACGAGGGTGACGGCGCGCGCCCGCTGCGCATCCCTCACACCGACATCTCGAGCATGCGCTCGATCGGCTTCAGCGCCTTGACGCGAATCGCCTCGGGCACCTCGATCTGCGGCGTCAGATCGCGCATGCACAGGTACAGCTTCTCGAGCGTGTTGCGGCGCATGTGCGGGCAGAGGTTGCACGCGCAGATCTCGTCTTCGGGGGGTGCCGGGATCAACGTCTTGCCGGGCGCGGCTTGTTGCATCTTGTGCAAGATTCCCGCTTCGGTCGCGACGATGAACGTCTGCTTGGGGCTGGTCTTCGCGTAGTCGATCAGGCCGCTCGTCGAGGCGACGTGCGCCGCGTGACGGAGGATGCCCTCGTGACACTCGGGATGCGCGATCACCTCGGCGTCGGGGTTCTTGACCATCAGCTCGATCAGCCGCTTCTCGGAGAACGTCTCGTGCACGATGCACGAGCCTTCCCACTTCACCATGTCGGGGCGGTTCGCTTGCTTCGCGACGAACGCACCGAGGTAGCGATCGGGTGCGAACACGATCTTCTGGCCCTCGAGCGCCTTCACGATCTTGACCGCGTTCGACGACGTGCAGATCACGTCGGACAGCGCCTTCACGCCGGCGCTGCAGTTGATGTACGTGACCACCGTGTGGCCGGGGTACTGCTCCAGCCACTTCTCGAACACCGGGGCAGGGCAGCCATCGGCGAGCGAGCAGCCGGCCTTGAGATCCGGGATCACCACGATCTTGTCGGGGTTCAAGATCTTCGCGGTCTCCGCCATGAAGTGGACGCCGCAGAACACGATGACGTCCGCCTTGGTCTTGGCCGCCGCCTGCGAGAGCTGGAGCGAATCGCCGACGAAATCGGCGAGGTCCTGGATCTCCGACTCCTGATAGTAGTGGGCGAGAATCACCGCGTTGCGCTCGGTCTTGAGGCGCTTGATTCCGGCCTCCAGCTCGTCGGGTGTCATGGCCTCGACATCAGGCGGAATCACCACCTCGGGAAGGTGCCCGACCAGAGATGGATTACCGACGACCACAAGCTTGTCGCTCATGAGACGTTCCTAGCACGCCCGGCGGTCGACGATCGCAGTGCCCACAATACTCATCACTGGCCTCCTCGCTGGCGTCACAGCCGGCGGGGCATCTGGTTGCGCTTGCTCTTGCACAGCCACACGTGCATGGATGCCGGCGTGGGTCGCCTGGTTGCTTTGTTCGCCTGTTTCGCCGGTTGCGCGTCGGCCATGGATCAGCGCGTCGGCGGGGACGCCGGGGAGCCCGATTCGCCGGCCGCGTGCTCGCCGCGCACCGAGCTATGCAATGGCGTCGATGACGACTGCGATCTGACCGTCGACGAGGGCTACGCCGACGCGGTCGAGAAGTGTGATTCGATCGACAACGATTGCGATTCGAAGATCGACGAAGATTTTCTGATCGGCACCGGCTGCGATGGCGACGACGCCGATACCTGCAAGGACGGGATGATCGTGTGCGACGGTGTCACCGGCACGCGCTGCACCGACTTGCCGGGCACCTCCGACGAGGTTTGCGACACGATCGATAACGATTGCGACGGCAACGTCGACGAAGGCTTCGGCGTCGGCACCGCGTGTGACGGGGCCGATACCGACTCGTGCAGCGAAGGCTCGATCGCGTGCGACGGCGCGGGCGGCGTGACCTGTGGTGACACCACGGCCGACTCCGTCGAGAAGTGCGACGGCGTGGATAATGACTGCGCGGGCGGCATCGATGACACGTTCGCCGTCGATCAGTCGTGCGCCGTCGGGCTCGGCGCGTGCGAGCGCACCGGTCAGACGATCTGCAACACCGCGCAAACGGGCGTGGTCTGCGGCGCCACCGCGGGCGCTCCGGCCGTCGAGACCTGCGGCAACGGCAGCGACGAGGATTGCAACGGCGCCGATTCGACATGCCCGCCGAACGACACCGCCGCGGGAGCCGTCGACATCTCCGCCGGCGGCTCGTTCACCGTCGATCTCACCACCGCACACGACGACAACTGGACGCAGGCCGCCGGCCAGGATTGCGGCGATCAGGGCGGGCGCGACGTGTTCTACACGTTCACGCTGCCTGCCGCCGAGGTCGTCTACTTCGACACCTTCGGCTCGAGCTTCGACTCGGTCGTGCGCGTCTTCCCCGGCGCGTGCACGGCACTCGGCAATGTGGCGCGCTGCGAGGACGACTCGTGCTCGTCGACGCGCTCGCAAGGCGCGCTGCAGCTCGGCGCGGGCACCTATTGCCTCGTCGTCGATCAGTTCTCGAACACCTCGACCACCGGCTCCACGACGCTCGCCTTCCGGCGCGGCGGCCGTACGGGGACGGCGCTGACCGCGCTATCGGGCACCAAGACCGGCACGACCACCGGCAAGACGAACCAATCGATCGCCGGCTGCGAGGCGAACTCGTCGCAGCCCGACGACGCGTACTTCTTCCTGACCTGCCCGAGCACCACGTACTCGGTCTCGGCGAACACCTGCGCCGGCACCGCGTTCGACAGCGTGATCTACCTGCGTCGCGGCACCGCGACCGCGGGCGACGTGACGTGCAGCGATGACGTCTCGGGCTGCGGCAACTCGCTGCAGAGCCGGTTCACGGGCTCGACGATCTCGGGCGCGAACGTCAACTGGATCGTCGTCGACGGGTTCGGAACCACCGGCAACGGCGCGTACACGCTGACGTACTCGATCCAGTAATCCGGGAACCGGGCGGATTCGACTTTCCGCTTCGGTGGTAGCGTCCTCGGGTGATCAAGTGGGCAGGCTTTCTCGCAATCACCGCTGCTGCCAACCACGCAGCGGCCGGTGGCATGTTCTTGCCGGGACCGACCGGCGCCATCTCGACCACCCGCGCGGGGGCCGCGGTCGCCTCGAGTGACACCGGCGAGGCGCTCGCCGCCAACCCGGCCGGGCTCTCCAAGACGCACGGCACGACGATCACGCTGTCGATGGCGTTCATCGACTACGCGATGAAGTTCCAGCGCGCCGGCACCTACGACGACGTGCCCGACATCGATCTGCCGTACGAAGGGCAGCCCTACCCGCTGGTCGAGGACGGCTCGAAGGCGGCGGTCGGCATCGGCGGGTTCCAGCCGATTCCGGTGTTCGCCGTGACGACGCGGCTCGCCGCGGTGCCCAAGCTCACGCTCGCGCTCGGCATGTACTCGCCGAACTCGTATCCGTTCCGCGATATGTGCTCGCGGCAGGCCGGCGGCGACTGCACGCCCTACGTGTTCAACGGTGATCCAGATGAAGCGCCGAACCCCGCGCGCTACGACGTCATCACGCGCAAGGCCACGCTGTTCACGCCGACCCTCGGGGCCAGCTACCGCGTGTTGCCGAACCTCGACGTCGGCGCGCGCTTCGGCTGGGGCTTCGCGAAGGTCAATTCGTCGGTGAACATCTGGGCCGCACCCGGCAACCTCGTCGAGGACGTCGGCGGCGACGGTCTGTTGACGCTGAAGGCGAAGGACAACTTCGTGCCGTCGTACGGCGTGGGCTTCGCCTACCGCCCGACACCGACGATCGAGCTCGCGGGCGTCTACAACTCGGAGGTCGTGATCGACGCCAGGGGCACCGCGGCCACCGAGCTCGGCCCGCGGTCGGGCGCGAGCGGGCTCGAGG
>JACCYD010000858.1 GCA_013696695.1 Deltaproteobacteria bacterium
GGACTGCTGCGTCTCCTCATCTCACCATCGTCGGCGAGTGGCTTCGCGACCGGAGCCGATGCCGCGCGCATCATCGCAGGCATCGGCCGGCCGTGCGGCGCGGCGGGCATCGGCCGGCCCTGCGGCGGCGTCGAGAACGCGTTCTTCGCCGCGGACGATTCCTCGTCCCAGTTCTCTTCGGCGAACGATTGCGCGCGCCCGCCCACCGCCGTGATCGAGTCGAAGTCGTCTTCGGACTCGAGCTGTGCTTCGGGGGCGACGATCGTCGTCGGCACGACGTGGGCCGCCGCATTCGCGTGACGCAGATAATCCGCGTAGAGCATCTCGGCACCCACCGGCGCGGCGCGGAAGCCACCGCGCGTCGGCTCGTCCTGGCGCCGGCCGATGCGTTGCGCGGCGAGCTCGGGGAGCTGCGCGAAGCGCGTGGGCTCGGCGGTCGACAGCGAGAGCTTTGCTCCCATCCAATCCTCGCCGGTCGCCTGCGCGACCACCGCACGAAGCTCGAGGCTCGCACGTGCACCGGCGATGCGCGCGACGTAGCTCGGCGCCCAGCGGGCCGCGGCGACGAGGTATTCGATGCGAATCGTGACGCTGCCATCGCCGGTGGTCACGAGCTCGATCTCGATCTGCTTGCGGAGCTCGTGCGCCTTCGCCGGGCGTGCCGTGCCAGTGCGGCGATCGCGATCGATCACGGCCTCGAGCTTCGCGCGCGCATCGTCGGCGCGACGGCGTGCAGCGGCGAGCTGTTCGCGCAGCGCGAGCTCGCGCTCGGTGCGCAACGCCAGCAACGCGCGACGCGCAGCGACGATCGCGGACCACGGTGCAGGCTCGTCCGCGGGCTCTTGATCGGTTCCGAGAATCGACGAGCTGGTCAGGCGATCGACCGCGTGCTCCAACCGCTGGAGATCGGCCTGGGTGATCGCGGCGAGGCGTTTTGCCTCGCGAAGCTCGGCGCTTTCCTCGGCGGCAGCCACCTCGCGTGGTGCGTCGATCCCGGTACGAACATTGGTCGCGAGTGCCGGTCCCTCGACGGAAATCTGGACGGTGTCGTCGATCACGCCGAGTGGCAGCCCGACGATCCGCAACTGCGGTGGACACACGTCGAGGCTGGTGATTCTTCGCACGCGCGCGCCGCGTGCGTAGACGGTGACTGCTTCGAGACGTGTATCCGCTGCGGCCACCTCGTCCATCACGTTGGCAGCCTCTCACGCCTTCCGGGTGTCAAGCTATTGCTCGGTGTGCTGTGGATGTACTAGTGTCGACATCGTCTGATTTCCGGCCGTCACCCTCGGAGAAAGAAAGAACAATGCTTCGTACTCTGGCTCTCGGATTGGTTGTTGCCCTCACTGCCGCATGCGGCAGCGCTCGCGTGATTTCTCGGACGCAGGCTGGTGGCGTCATCGAGCTTCAAGGCGACAAGGGAAAGGCGATGGAGCAGGCGAATGGCGAAATGAATGCGCACTGCGGTCCAGGCAATTTCACCATCACGCAAGAGGGTGAAGAGGCGATCGGCACGGACACCGTGGCGCGCCAGGACACCGCCGAGGACAGCAAGACGTCTCGCAGCGGTCGCCGCTCGAGCACGGACAGCACCACGGTAGCCCAGACGAGCACCCGCACCGCCACGGCATGGCGCGTTCACTACGCCTGCAATGGCGCAGGTGGCCCGCCGCCCCCGGGCCCGGCTGCAGCTCCGCCGCCGCCCGATGACGGTGGTGGCCCGCCGCCGCCCCCGGCCGGCTACTAAGCCAAGCCGCCTTAGATGTACGAGCGACGACCTGTTCGTCGCTCTTTTCGTTTTCGGTCGTTCTCGGTCAGGCGAGGAGTCGCGTGTCGTCGAGCGACGCGTCGTCGATCAGATCGATCGGCGATTGCGCGAACCGGCGCGCTGCCGCTGCGGTGCGTGGACCATGCGCATGATCGAGGCACCACTGCGCGTGATCCGCGAGGAGCGCGAGCTCGAGGCTGCGACCGAGCGTGAGCGCGAAGCGACGCGCACCGGCCTCGAGGCGATCGGGTTGCGCGAGCGCTTCGGCGATCCACGCGCTCGCGTGACGGAACGCCGCGCGTGCGACCTCGACCGGCTTCGCGAGCTGCGGATCTGTGGCGCGCTTGCACCGCGCCTCGATCTCGGTGGCGAGCGCCTCGAGCGTGCCACCCTTGCCGAGCGCGCGCAGCGTGTCGAGCGACAACACGTTCGTGGTGCCTTCCCAGATCGGCAGCACCTGCGCGTCGGCGAGCAGGCGCGGCAAGCCGGTGTCCTCGACGTAACCGGCGCCACCGCACGATTCGATCGCTTCGGATGCGACCGCGACCGCCTGCTTGGCAGTGGTCAGCTTCGCGAGCGGGATCAACGCGCGCGACAGCCGCTCGGGATCCGGCGTCAGGCTATCGGTCACACCGTGCTCGATCGCGCCGAGCAGCTCGACCGAGCGAAACGCGAGACAGAACGCTGCGGCGTATTCCGCCTCGAGCCCCGCGAGCGTGTCGGCATGCAGCGGCTTGTCGACCAGCAGCGATCCGAACGCCTTGCGGCGGCGCGCGTAATCCTTCGCGAGGGCGAGCGCGCGACGCATGCCGCTGACCGCACAGACCGCGTTCCAGGTCCGCGTCACCGACAGCATCGGTGTGATCGCGCGAACGCCTTCACTGGCCTGCCCCACCAGCGCAGCCGGCGCGCCGGCAAGCGTCAGCTCGGCGGTGGGCACCTTGCGAGTACCTAGCTTGTCCTTGAGGCGGTTGACCTCGATGTTGCGAAGGCGACCTCGCTCGTCGCGCAGCTCGACGAGGAACAGCGCGAGGCCACGGCTGCCATCCTGGTTACCCTCGGGCCGCGCCAGCGTTAGCGCCATCTGCGACGTCGTCGCCGACGTGAACCACTTGGTGCCGTGGAGCCGCCACTGATCGCCATCGAGCTTCGCGATCGTCTCGCTCTGCGACACGTCCGACCCGCCGGTGCGCTCGGTCATCCACTGACCGCTCGTCCACATCTGCGCCGGATCGCGCGACGTCAGCTTGCCGACGTAGCGATCGACGAGCGCAGTGTTACCGCTCGCCAGTAGCGTGCGGGCAGCCCCGTCGGTCATCGCCAGCGGGCACGAGTACACATCCAGCGATGGTGCCAGCACGTGGACGATCGAGAACTGATGACTGCGCGCGCGGTGGCCGAGCCGCGGCTCGTAGCCCGCCGCGACCATGCCGTGCGTCGCGGCGAGGACTTGCGCCTCGACCCACAGCGGTGACACGTCGATTCGATCGATGCGATTGCCCCACGCATCCCACTGCGTGAGCACTGGCTCGTTCGTGCGATCGGCGAGCTGGCGCGCGTAGGTGTCGACCGCGACCTCACCGAGCGCGTGCAGCTCGGCCGTCACCGCGGCATCACCGACGGTACGCGCGACCCACGAGGGCAACATCGGATCGTCATCGAACTGATTACCGAGGCGCGGCGGTTCCTGGAAGAACGGCATCCGCGAACCCTACCCGAGGTCTGCTACAAGATCCTCGTGAACCTGGTCCTCGTCGAGCCGAGCGAGCTGGTCGATGGGCGCGTCGTATTGCGCGATCCAGACCGGCGAGTGCACCACCTACGCACGGTGATCAAGATCCAGGTTGGCTCGCGCATTCGCGCGGGTGTCGTCGGCGGCCTGGTCGGGACCGCGGAAGTGATCGAGAACGGCGATCGACTCGTGCTCGCGATGTCGCTCGGCGACGCCGCGCCCGAGCCGTTGTCGATCGAGCTCGTGCTCGCAATCCCGCGGCCCAAGATGCTGACGCGCGTGATCGAAGCCGCGGCGTCGTTCGGCGTCGCGCGGATCACGCTGACCAACGCGTGGCGGGTCGACAAGAGCTATCTCGATTCGCCGCGCCTCGAGCCCGCCGTGCTCGCCCACGCCGCGCGACTCGGCGCCGAGCAAGGCGCGACGACCCACATCCCACCGATCACGATCCATCCGCGCTTGATGCTGCTACTCGACGAACGGTGGCCCGCGCCGGGCCCCGGGCAACGCCTGATCGCGCATCCCGGTGCGCCGGTGCTCGAGCAGGTCGTCACCAGCGAACCGATCACGCTCGCGATCGGACCGGAGGGCGGTTGGATCCAGCGCGAGGTCGACACCTTCATCGAGCGCGGCTTCGCGCCGGTCTCGCTCGGCACGGCGATCCTGCGCGTCGAGACCGCAGTCGCCGCGGCGCTCGCGCAGCTCGTACTGCTCGGGCGCCTCAGGGCTCGGTGATCGCGTCGACCGCGTCGAGCACGCTGCGGAGCTCGTCGCGGATCTGATCGGTAATGGCGAGCTCGTTGGTGGTGCCATCGAATCGCAACACGCTTTCGGACTCGGTGGCTCGCAGGATCACCTTCGCGAGTGCCTTGGTATACGGCAGCTCGGCGATCTCGCAGCCGTTCGCCTCGCGCCGCACCTCGAGGCGCGGTGACGTCCACGCGAGATCGCCACCGGCGATCGAAACGCGATCGAACGAGCCGCCCGCGTTGCACGAGGTCACGCGCAACACGAGGCCGGCGCCACGCGCTGCGAGCGAGCCGAGGAACACCGCGTCGGAGCGGGTGCGGCGATCGCGACTATCGAAGCCGAGCGGCCGCTCGAGCATGAGCTTGCCCTCGGGATCGCAGATGGTGACGTAATGCGTGAACGCCGTCACCAGCGGACGCCGCGCGGATTCCGGCTGCGCGACGATGAAGTCGCGAGCGCACCGGCCGAGGAAATCGATCTCGGCGACGTCGACGATCGCCGGGTCCGCACCCGCCGAACGCCAGCGCGCTTCGAGGGCGATCACGCGGCCGTGGATCCCGGGCTCGACCAGATCGCGCGCGCCATCGCGATCGAGCGTGGCGGGCTTCGCCGGCACCGGAAGGGCTGGAGCTGCGATCGCCGGAGCGAGCTCGATCGCGGTGGCGTGCGGTGCCTCGACGATCGACGGTCGGGGCGCTGCGCATCCGGCGGCGACTCCGAGCAGGATCGACCATGAGCGCATGATCCGATCGTACCCGAGCGAACGATGAAGGCACGGAGGAATCAGCGCGGGAGGATCATGCACGCGTCGCCGAGCTCGTGACTCGACAGTCCACGGTGCGCTGCGAGCGCGAGCGCGCGTTGCAACCGCGCGTGCGACGCGAAGGCGCGCAGCAAGTCGTAGTGACTCTCGCCGGGAACGTGGAGTCCACTCACCAGTCCATCGACGATCGCCGGTCGGTAGCCGGCCGACAGTCGCAGGGTCGCGATGCCGTGCCCCGCTGCACCAC
>JACCYD010001135.1 GCA_013696695.1 Deltaproteobacteria bacterium
AGATTCGTAGCAACTCGTACGGTTGCGGGCCGATTGGCGCGGCATGAACGAGTTCGAACACGAGCGCCTCGATGTCTATCAAGCGGCGATCCAGTTCCTCGCGCTGGCCGACACGGTCGCTGGTGACCTGCCTCGCGGCCGCTCGTACCTCGCGGATCAACTTCGCCGCGCTGCCAGCTCCATCTCGTTCAACATCGCGGAGGGCGCAGGAGAGTTCGCCGCTGCCGACAAAGCGCGCTTCTATCGAATGGCCCGGCGTTCGGCGACCGAGTCGGCAGCGATCCTCGACGCCTGTCGGGTGCTCGCGCTCGCCGACGAGGGCCACGTCACAAGCGGCCGCGGTCTTCTGTTGCGCGTAGTCGCGATGCTCACGGCCATGGTCGTCAAGATCTCGGGCTCGGGCTCGGGCTCGGGCTCGACGAGAACGGCTCAATCGATCAAAACCTGTGTGGCGGAGTACTAGTCCCTCGCCGTGCGGATCGTCTTCACGATCCACGCGATCGCGACGACGCCGAACAGGAACGTGGCGAGGAACATCGGGAAGCCGCTGGCCTCGATGCGAGCCGCCGTGGCGGGCTCGAGGATCGAGAGGCGCGGCGCTTCGCGCACGACAGCGCCCGCGAACAGCGCCGCGGTGCCACCACCGGTGACGAGCAACAAGCCGCTGCCGTGCGGCGCACGCAGCAGCGCGATCCAGCCGATCAGCTCGACGACCACCGCGCCGACGAGCAGGTAGCTCCAGCCGTGCGTCGAGACCTCGCCGGTGGAGCGCGACATCACCCACGCGAGCCCGATGCCGGCGACGACATGGCCGGCGAGGCCGATGACGACGAGCCGGTTTCGACCTGGAACCGCGACTCCTGTGGCGTGATGAGCGGGGGACGTCCACGCGGCGATGCCGGCAAACACCGTCGTCATCACGCCGAGCCACATCACCAGCCGCGGGAGCACGCTGCCGTCGCCGTACAGCCGATCGCTCGCGGCATACATCGTCTTCCACACCGGCTCGTCGAGCATCAGCTGATGGATCTCGGTCCACGACCACGCGACGAACAGGAAGCACACCGCACCCACGCCGAGTGCGAGGCGCCGCCATTTGAGCGAGCTCTTCGCGATGTAGAGCGCGTAGAACCCGACGATCAACGCGGGAACGACGGCACCCCAGCGCGGGCCCAGGATCAAGTTCGAGGAGTAGAAGTGGCGTTGGTAGAGCAGCTGGATGAACAACAGCGGCGCGACCCCGGCGGTGATGCCGCAGCCGAGCATGAACGGGAGCCGGTCACGGACCTGCTCGGCGATCGGATCCTCGACCTTCCGCATCGCCTGGACCAGCGCGTAGGCGGTACCGACGAGCACGTAGCCGACGAACGCGAAGTGGAGCGCCCAGGTCAGGACATAGAGCACGAGCCACGAGGGGTTGTGGCCGGTTCCAAGTGCATCGAACGGCCACATCTAGCGGCCTCCCATCGGCGAGGTGCCGACCTCGTCGAGCCACCGCGACACCTGCGTCGTGACCGTGGGATCCGCAGACAGCGGCCACGTCGCCGGCGTGCCTGCGACCTCCCACTTGAGGAGCTGGACCAACGCCTCGACATCGTCGGCGGTGCCGGCGAACGGCGGCATGAAGCCCTTCGTGCGCTGCAGCTTCGCGATGTTGAGGCGCAGCTGATCGTCGGTCCACGTCCGCACCAGCTCGACCAGCGCGTTCGAGCCGTGCAGCGTGTGGCAGGCATCGCACAGCACGCGATGCACCTTCGCGCCGCGCACCAGCTGCGGGTTTGGATAGCGCGCTTCGTCGCGCAGCGGATACGGATCGTGCGTGGTCGCGCCGGTCTTGCGAAGCTGCGCGACCTCGGCCGGCGTCAGCGATGTCGAATACAACGCGCCGCGGATCGTGAACGGCTTGCGCGCGCCTTCGCGCACGAACTCGCCCGCGGCGGTCGCGCCGAACGCGAGGGCGAGGAGCAGCGTGGCGGTGGCGATGTTCATCGTCAGCTTCTTCATCAAGATGCCGACGATCACGTAGCCGCCGATCAGCGCCGATGCGCCGGCCGCGACGGCGACGAACATCGTCATCGGCATCGAGCCGCCGAGCAGCCACGACCGCGAGTCCTCGGGGATCGCGGCGAGGAACCACAGCGCGAACAGCGGCATCGCGGCGATCGGCACCGCGAACATTGCAGCGCTGCGGATCAGCGCGAGCTTGCGATCCCGCGGCAGGTCCATCGTGTTGATCACGACGCACGCCGCGAGTGCCGCCAGCGTGGTCGCGACCGCGGTGCGGAACAGCAGCGATGGCCAGAACGTCGGGTTGAAGAACCCCGACCACATGCCGTGGCCGTCGAGCCAGCCGCCGGGCGTGAGCTGCCACGACAGGATGCCGTTGATCCAGAACAGGCTCATCCAGGCAGCGAACGCGTAGAGGCCGAGCAGCCGGCGGCGCGCGCGATCGTCGAGCCGCGAGCCGAAGCGATAGAACGCGTAGCCGGCGCAGACCTCGACCGAGAACCACACCCACTCGGTGGCCCACAGCCAATGGAACTCGTCGACCATCAGGCCGATCGTGCGCGCTCCGACCTGGATCGTGGTGAACCACATCGCGACGCCGGTCAGCGCGCCGATCACGAAGCTGACGAGGACCAGGATCCGGAAGTAGCCGTCGACGAACGCGCGCGCGTCCGCGTCACCGCGCTGCGCCCGGCGCTCGAACGCGTAGAGCAGCATGCCGCCGCCGATCGCGAACTGCGCGAGGAAGACATGCAGGATGCCGACGCCACCGATCACGAGGCCCTTCATCAGGGGGCCGAACTCGTTCACCGGATAATACGGAACGGGATCCACGTGACTCGAGATGCATGCTACAGCGGCTCATCCGATATCGCGTAGCTCGCGGCATCCGATGCGTCGAAATGCCACCATTCGGTGGGGATGCCGACGAAGCCCGCCGCCTGCATGGCCTCCGAAAGCGCCTTGGCCTCCTGCCCGTTCGTACCCGCCAGCGCGCGATCGCGATGCGCCGCCTCGGTGAACTC
>JACCYD010000941.1 GCA_013696695.1 Deltaproteobacteria bacterium
GCGCTACGAGATCGCAACTGAAACGACCGACTTCGCGCAGATGTCGCGCTTCGCGGTGGGCTCGAGCCCGGTGATCGAGGAACGCCCTGCCGGCACCGGCACGGTCGCGGCGGCTCCGGTGCTGGAAGCGGTCACGCTGCCGCCTGCGGTGAAGTCGTTCGGGACGCTGAAGCTCGCGGTGTGGGCCATCGTGCTGACTGCCACCGGCCTCGGGCTGGGAATTGGCATCGCGTCGATCGCGACCTGAGAAACGTGCGACCCTGAGCCGGTGAGGGTGAACCGCCGCCGTGCGATCGCGATCGTCGCGTGCATGTTGTGGCTGTTCGCTGTCGAGGCGCTGCCGAACCTCCACCTCGGCACCCATGACGGCGCGCACTCGCACGCGGCCGACGGCACGATCGTCCCTGTCGGCTCGCATCGCCACGCCGATGGCAGCGTGCACGCACACGCCGCGCCCGAGCAGACCAAGCGCCGCACACACCAGCTGGCGTTTCGCGGGGTCGAGGTCGCGCACGCGCCGAATGGCCTCGCGCACCACGCCATCGCGCTTCACCAGCCCGCAGCACCGCTGCTCGCGCCGCTGCCGATCGATCGTCCGATCGTCCTCGTCGAGCTCGCACCGCGCACCATCCTCGCCTCGATCGCGCTGCTCCGTCCTCACGCGCGCGGCCCGCCGGCATAACGCACGCGCCTCGATTTCATTGTCGCGTTCGCTGCTTGCGTGCGCGTGGCTCGTGTTCTGGAGCTGTCATGTCTTGTCGTCTCCTCGGCGCCGCGGTCGGCGTCGGGCTCGCTACCTCTGCCCACGCGCATCCCGCGCATCCCGATCCCGCGGAGCCCGCTCCACTCACCGATCAACAAGTGCTCGATGCCGCGAACGCCGAAGCGGAAGGCGAGACCATCGAGATCACGTCCGATGCGCCGGCGGAGTCCGCGTCGTCGGTGCACCTCGATCGCGATCAGCTGCGCTATCGCTCGCGCACCCAGCCGTCGGACATCCTGCGTCAGATTCCGGGGCTCGTCGTCTCGCAGCATGCGGGCGGCGGCAAGAGCGATCAGTACTTCATCCGCGGCTTCGATGCCGATCACGGAACCGACGTCGCGATCTTCGCCGACGGCATCCCGGTCAACCTGACGTCGCACGGCCACGGCCAGGGCTACGCCGACACGCACTGGATGATCCCGGAGACGATCCAGAACGTCGCGATGCACAAGGGGCCGTATGCCGCGCGCTACGGCGACTTCTACACGGCGGGCGCACTCGAGCTGCGCACGCTCGACGCGGTCGAAGGGCCGACCGTGTGGGTCGCCGGCACGACGCCACTCGCGACCGGGCGGCGCTTCGCTCGCCTCGACCGCCGGCTCGTCGGGATGGCGAGCCCGGATCTCTCGGGCGGTACTGACGACAAGGCGCTGATCGCGGTCTCGATCGGCCAGGCCGATGGCCCGTTCGAGAACGCGCAGGACTTCCGCCAGGGCAACGCCCTGGTGAAGTGGCAGGGCAGCGCGGGGCCGGGTCGGCTTCGCCTCGCAACCACCTGGTACGCGGGGCAGTGGAACCAATCCGGTCAGCTGCCCGAAGGCGAGATCGCCGCGGGCCGCCTCGATCGCTTCGGCTCGCTCGATCCCACCGAGGGCGGCAGCGCGTCACGGGCGAGCGCGCAGCTCGCGTACAGCGTCGACGATACGGCGAAGCGTTCGTCGTGGCGCGCGATGGCGTACGCGGTGTCGAACCGGCTGCGGCTGTACTCGAACTTCACGTTGTTCGCGCGCGATCAGGAGAACGGCGATCAGATCGAGCAGACCGACGAGCGTGTGCTGTACGGCTTCGCCGGCGCCTACGAGCGGTTCGCGACGTTCGGCCGCGTCGAGACGTTGATCAAGGCCGGCGTCCAGCTGCGCGCCGACGATGTCGAGACCTCGCTGTGGCAATCCGCGCAGCGCCAGCGCCTCGCGGCGTGCTTCGCGGAAGGTGCGAACCCGTGCAATCACACCGACAACCGGATCCGAAACCTCGCGGGATACGTCGAAGCGAACGTGATGCCGGCGCCCTGGATCCACGTGTTCCCCGGGCTGCGCATCGATCAGTTCACGTGGGATGTCGAAGATCTCGACGCGGACACCGCGACCTCGGAGCTCACCACCGGTGGCACTGCGCAGCGCGCGCTGGTCAGCCCGAAGCTCTCGGTCGAGCTGCATGCCGATGCTCAGATCAGCTTCTTCTTCAACAGCGGGCTCGGGTTTCACTCGAACGATGCGCGCGCGGCCGTCGCGACGAAGGGCAAGGGCGCGCTCGCGCGTGCGTACGGCGCCGAGGCCGGCGTGCGGATGAAGCCGCACCCGCGCGCGCGGCTGTCGGCCGACCTCTGGTATCTGCGGCTGACCTCCGAGCAGGTGTGGAGCGGGGACGCCGGTGGCACCGAGGCCTCGGACCCGACCCGTCGCTTCGGGCTCGACTTCGAAGGCTCGCTCGCAGCGACGCCGTGGCTGTCGCTCGATGCGAACCTGACGTTCGCGCGGTCGACGCTGGTCGCCAACCAGGGCAATGGCGGTGCGCTCGCGCTCGCGCCGCGCTGGATGGGCTCGGGTGGCGTCTCCGTCCACGACCAGCGCAGCTTCGTGTCGCTCCGCGGGCGCGGCATCGGTGATCGAGCCGGCAACAGCGATAACTCGCTGATCGCCGAGGGCTATCTGATCTTCGACCTCGTCGCGGGCACGACGATCGGCTCGTTCGGGCTCGAGCTCACGGTGACAAACTTGCTCAACGCCGAGTGGCGAGAGGCGCAGTTCGCCGAGGAATCGCGGGTCGCGCCGACGGCAGATCTGCTCGAGCAGATGCACTTCACCCCGGGACTCCCGGCGACCGCGACCCTGACCGCCAAGTACGTGTTTTAGCGCTGTTTCGCGCACTTGCGCCCCGGTTCGATCCGGAGCCCCGCGGAGGTCGTAGTTGTGGGGCCAGATGACAGGGATCGGCAACAGGCGCCAGCTCGCGTTCATCGCGTGCCTGGCGTGGGTCCTCGGGATCGTCGGCTTGCCGGCGCTCCACCTGACCCACCACGACGCCGATCACACGCACGCCGACACCGGAGCGATCGTCGCCCACGATTCCCACGGTCACGACCATGTCTCTGTCGAGCGCGATCACGATCGCGACCTCGAGCAACTCGCCATCGATCACCCGATCGAGTCCGGCCACCAGGCCGGCGGCGTCGCCCATCACGCGGTCGCGTTGCACCAGCCGGTGCCGCCTGCGATCGCGC
>JACCYD010000946.1 GCA_013696695.1 Deltaproteobacteria bacterium
AGGTAGAGGAATGCGTTGTCGATGCCGAAGCAGCACACGAGATCGCCGCCCGGTACGTGAAGGTCGCGGAGATAGCTCGCGGCGAGCGCGACCTCGAACCATGGCGAGATGATCTGGCCCTCGAAGCCCGCGATGCCGACGGGGATTCCCCAGCTGCCGAGCTGCGACGCGGGCGCGATCATCGCGGGGCGCTCGAGCCACTCCGCGGCGAGCCGGCGCAACTTCGGGGCGAGGCGCAGCGGCCGATGGTGATCGGCGAGGCGCTCTGCATACGCGCCGAGCGGCAGCACGAGCTTCGTCGCCGTGCGCGCGACCGGCGTGCCCTGGCAACGATCGCATCTAGGATCGCGGAGCTCGATCGGATCGACCGGCGAGCAACACGCATCGCAGGTGAAACCATACGACCGCTCGCCGCAGTGCGGGCAGCCACCGACGACGAACGAGTCGTAGAGCCACATCGCACACGGCTCGCAATACAACGCGTTCGCCGCGCGAGCCTCGAGCTTGCCCGTGGCATGGAGCTGCGCGAACCGCGCCTGGATCGCGTCGCGATACGCGGCGTCGCGCGTCGGATGCACGACGACGTCGGGCTTGGCGTGAAACTTGGCGAACGTGTCGACGATCGACTCGCTGTACTGCGCCGCGAGCTCCGCGGGCGGCCTGCCTTCGTGCAGCGCGCGATCGGCGACGTAGCTCTGGTGCTCGTCGGTCAGGCACAGCAGCGTCGCGGGAATGCCGCGCGCTCGGTAATAGCGGCGCAGCGTATCGGCGAGCAGATACGGCCCGGAGAGATGCCCGAGGTGCAGCGGGCCGTTCGGTGTCGGCGGTGACGGGATGATCAGCTTGGGCGTCGCGGTCACGCGGTTGCCGATCGGCGCATCCCAGAACACCGAGACGAACACCAGCTCCTCGGTCGCCGAGTCGTTGCGCAGATCGTGCGTGCAGCGCGGAGTCAGATACACGACGTCACCGGGGCCGACCTCGGTGGTGGTGTCGTCGATCCGCATCGTGCCGCGCCCGCGACAGATCACGAACGTCTCCGCCGGATCGTGGCCGTGCAGCATGGTGCGGCCGCCGGGCTCGATGATCGCGAGGCTCGCACCGAACGGCGTATCGGGGATCGCTTCCCACGGATACACGTCCTTGAACGTCACTCCATGCGGCTCGGACTCGAGCTCGTCGCGCGAAAACTTTCGGATCGTCATGTTACGAAGTCGGGGATGCGCACCGTGACCATCGCGAGCCTGCCCGCCGAGCTACCGAAGATCACCCTACCGCAGCACGAGATACTGGAGGGTACGCCGGACGCACGGGGGCTATTCACGGTCGAGAGCGAGGATCGCGGCGCGACCGCCGGCTTCTGGTCGTGCGATGTCGGGCGGTACGAGTTCGCGTTCGATTACGACGAGTTCATCTACCTGATCGAGGGCGAGATGACGGTGACGCAGGGCGATCGCCAGTGGATCGTCCGTGCGGGCGATACCGCTCATTTCCCTCAGGGCGTCACCGTGATCTGGGAGGTGACGCGCCGCGTGACGAAGTACTTCGTCGCCCGCGCTCCGTTCCCGTACGCCGCCGGCTCGTGACGCCAAACGGGGTACAACCCCGGGCGATGAGCAACAGCATGGCTCCGGGCTGGGAGAAGTGGGCCGGCCGGTATCGCGTGCAATGGCGACCAGTGATGGATTGGCTGCTGCGCAACGCGCGCGTCGACGCCGGCATGCGCGTGCTCGATATCGCGTGCGGCACCGGGCAGCCGGCAATCCCTGCCTCCGAGAAGGTTCGCCCGGGCGGCCGCGTGGTCGGCATCGACAGTGATCCGGAGATGCTCGCCGCGTGCAGCAGGCTCGCGCGGCAGGCCGGTGCCGATAACCTCGAGCTCGTGCAGATGGACATGCACGCGCTCAACTTCCCCGAGGCGTCGTTCGATGCCGTGACGTTCGGATTCGCGCTGATGTTCGCGCGCGATGCGGTGAAGGTGATGCTGGAGATCCGTCGCGTGCTCAAGCCCGGCGGCCGATTCGCACTGTCGGTGTGGGACGAGCCGAGACATAACCCGTTCTTCACGGTGCCGTTGGCCGCGCTCGACGTGCTTGGCCCGCGCCCGGATCCCGATCCGAAAGCACCGGGCCCGTTTCGGCTCGCAGCGAACGGCGAGCTCCAATCGGTGGTGCGCGCCGCCGGGTTCTCCGATTTCACGATCGAGTCGGTGCCGATGAACCTCGACGCACAGACGCCCGACGAGCAGTGGGAGATGACGCTCGACATGTCGTCGGCGTTGCGGAACGCGCTCGCCGACAAGTCCGACGAGGATGTCGCGAAGG
>JACCYD010000948.1 GCA_013696695.1 Deltaproteobacteria bacterium
GCGAAGGGCTGCTCGAAGATCAAACGTTCGTCCGGTTCCCGGACAGCGTGCCCACCGCGCGCGCGATCGCGATCGGCGGCTGGGATCCGGGCTGCGAACCCGATGTCGTGATCGCGGGCGATGCCACCGAGACCCGACGCGGCGTCCCGGGCGGCGCGCTCGAGCTCGACGGTGCTGGCCCGCCGGGCAGTGACGTCGTGATGCTCGATCTCGACGACGACGGCGATCTCGACGCCGTGATCGCGACCCCCGAGGGAGCCCGATGGCTCGCGCGCTGATCGCGGTCGTCTTGATGTTCCTCGCGGTGCCTCACGCGCGCGCCGACGTCGATCCGCACGCGATCGAGCAGTACCTCGCACGCGGCAAGCAGCTGTTCGACGATCTCGACTACGCCGGTGCGATCCAGACGCTCGCGCCGGTGACGCGCGATGCCCGCGCGACTCGCGCCCAGCGGCTGCGCGCCCTCGAGATCACCGCGCTCGCGCACTTCATTCGCAACGACGAGGGCGCGGCGCGGATCACGTTCGAGCGCATCCTCGATATCGATCCTGGTTACCAGCTGCGCGACACCACCGGCTCGCCGAAGATTCGCGCGTTCTTCGAGGAGCTCAAGAAGCAGCTGATCCCCGGCTTCGATCCCAACGCCGGCGCGGATCTCGAGCATGCCGTGCCGACCGCAGGTACCGCGGGCCGCACTGTCGAGCTCGACGTGCGTGCCACGCGGGGTGGCGATCGCGTGTTCGAGATCGTGATCGCGACGCGTCGCCGCGGCGAGCTCACCTACAAGATCGCGCCGGCGTCGCCACGCGGCGGTGCACGCTGGCGCGCGCGGGTCACGCCGGAGCCGTCGTCGAAGTCATACGTGCTCGAGTACTACGTCGAAGCACGAGATGCCGGCGGCGGTGCGCTCGCCCGGATCGCCGCACCAGATGCGCCGCTCGAGATCGCGCTCTCACCCGGCGTCGTCGAGGGAAAGCGCCCGTGGTACGGTCGCTGGTACGTGATCGCCGGAGGCGCAGCGGTTGTCGCAGCCGGTCTCACCGGGCTTGCGGTAGCAGCCTCGCGGGGACCGGATCCCGGAACGCTTCCGCCAGGATCGGTCACGCTGTCCCGCTGACTGCGTCGTTTTCCGACGGCGTCGCGTGACCCCCGAGCATCAGCGTCAACAGGTGCTGTTAGCCCGGCAAGCGGTCGAGCGTGACCCAAATCATCGTCGGAAAACCCGTCCGAGCTTCTGATCATCAGGTCGCGGGGGCGCGGCCAAAACGGTCTTGACCCTCGGGAGCAACGTCAGTAGGGTCCGCCATCGTTTCGGGGCCAGCGGTTGTATGGCCTCGATAAGAAGGAACGAACGAGTATGAAGAACCTAGTCTTGGGAGTCCTGTTCGGACTCGTGGCGTGTGGTGGTAAAGAACCCGTCCAGCTCGTCGATGCGACCAGCGATGCCCCGGCGGCCGCGTGTGATCCGATCGATCAGATGGGATGCAACCCGAACGAGAAGTGCACCTGGATCATCGATCAGCTGTCGCCCGAGATCGGCCACATCGGCTGCGCGCCGGTGAGCGGTGGTGAGGCCGCGGTTGGCGGCGCCTGCCTCGATGCCGGTGACCCGGGCGGTCCGCCCGCTGGTCCGAACGGCTTCGACAACTGCGAGCTCGGCGCCGTCTGCGTTGCCCGCATCTGCAAGACGATCTGCGATCCGCAGATGGCCGGCATCGCGTCGGGCTGCGATGGCAGCCACACCTGCGGTCGCTACATCGGTCTCCTCGAGGCGAGCGGCGCCAACGTCGCCGGCGCCTGCGATTCCAACTGCAACGTGCTCGACCAGACGCAGTTCGACGGCGCCGCCGCGTGCGGCTCGTCGGATCCGATGGCCCCGAACCAGGGCTGCTACGCGAACCCGTTCTTCAAGGAAGCGCCGGACGGCACCACCGGCTCGTGCGCTCCAGTTCGCTCGGACACCACGATCCCGACGAACCCGGCGGATCAGCAGAACATCGACAACGTCAAACACAACGATCGCACCGATCGCGTGAAGCCGTTGATCAACCCGTCGACGGGCAACACGTTCAAGAACAGCTGCGCACCGGGCTACATGCCGATCTACTTCGAGAACGACACCAGCATGAAGACGCTGTGCACGGGTCTCTGCGCGCCGAATCCCACGGGCATCAACTCCGACATCGTCGCAGCCAAGTCGAGCGCCCAGTTCGGCGACGACACGGTTCCGGTCAAGCTGCCGCGCAAGGCCGCTGCAGTGGCCGGCGATGGCCTCTGCGAGGTCCTCAAGAAGGGCAACGCGACCGAGCCGGAGAACTGCGTGTTCCTGTGGGGCATCTTCATCCAGCAGGACGGCACCATCAACCCGATGCTCGGCCCCGAGGGCGAGCAGTTCGGCCTCTGCTTCCCGTTCTCGACGTTCCACTACGACTCCGACAACAACATGTCGGAGGACAAGGTGTTCCCGAACTTCGCGTCATTACCCCCGCGTAGCGCCAGCACGCCGGGCGTGTTCCCCGCCGCGTTCGACGACGCGTGTGACTTCGTCGGTAACGGCGCGGCTTGCCTTCGCAGCGAGGCAAATCTGTTCCAGCCGATGCAGGCCCCGCAGAAGCAGATGATGCGCCTCGGCGATCCGAGCGCCCCGGCGATTCGCCGCTAGCTCGTCGGGATCAGGGCGTAGCCCAGGCCTGACCGTAGGTATCGAGGAACGCGATCGCGACGCGTTCCATGAAGCTCCGCGGCAACGCGCGCTTCATGTCGTCGAGGGTCTCGCGCGGGTCGTCGGAGAACGACACCGAAACCCGGAGGAGATTGACGCTGTCGTTGTAGTGCAGCGTGTATGCGTGGCTGTACGAGCCCACTTGGTTACCGCGCTCGTCTCTGCCGAAGAACTGCCCGGCCTGGTAGACGAAGATCGCCGGTGCACGGTTGACCTGGGTGGCGCCGATCTCGAACGTCGAGTCCGGGCGATCCACTAGCGCCGGATCGACGGCCGCCCTGAGCTTGGCCTCGTCTGCCCGCCAGGCGTCGACCGTCATCGGCGTGCAGGGGAGGGTCTCGCTGCACGGCGAGATCGCGATGTTGACGGACATCCGCGGGCTCGTGGTCGCGCGCTGCCGGATGCTGATGCTCCCGGGAAAATTCGCGATCTCGGTGGTGAACTCCGGAAACCGTAGCGCCGCGAGCCGATCGAGCGTGGCGTTGTCGATCGGAGTGGTCTTGATCGGCGGCTTGCCCGAGCGCGCGGGCAGGGCGATGTCGAGTGTCGTCCGCGGCCTGGCGGGCTGCGTCGTGGCCGATCCACTACCGCTCGCCGGTGGCGCGCTCTTCGACTGACACGCCGCCGCGAGAACGACGACAACCAACGGCGCGACTCGCACGGCACGTAGCGTAGCCCGGCGGGTGATCAGGCGGCAAATCACGGCCGCGCACCGTGATCTGGTCGGTCGACCCCAGCGGGTCGTGTCCGGGGCACGTGCGTGCTCCGGACGCTCCGGACAACGCGGCTCGCTCCTTCGCAGCCTTGCGGCGGCACGAAGTTCGTACGAGTGCGCAACCGCCAGCCAGATCCCCCGATGGCCACAGTCACAGGAGAACCAGATGAGCTTTCACGAGAGTCGTACGCAAGGACTTGCCCCGGATTCGCGCCGGGCAGGTCGGGTGATGGGATTACGCGCGAGCCGCACCGGCGCCGAATATCCGCTCGATCCGCAGGGCCGCCGCTGGCTGATCGGATCGAGCAGCAGCTGCGACGTGGTCATCGATGACCCGTTCGTCTCCAACACGCACTGCCTCGTCGAGCGACGCTCCGGCGGTGGGCTGGTCGTGCGCGATCGCAACTCGCGCAACGGCACGCACGTCGACGGCAACATCGTCGAGGGCGCCGAGTTGCGCGTCGGCTCGTACCTCACGCTCGGACGCACCACGCTCGTCGCGTACGCGGCGCCCGGCTCCGACGCCACCTGCGCGCTCGAGATGATGCGCGGCCACGACGCCTCGTTTCGCGCCACCATCGAGCAGGGTCTCAAGGCCGCCCAGACCGACTGCAACATCCTGATCGTCGGCGAGACCGGCACCGGCAAGGATCTGCTCGCCCGCGCCATCCACGAAGGCTCGCGGCGGGCGACTGGCAACTTCGTCCCGGTCAACTGCGGCGGCATCCCCACCGAGCTCATCGGTTCCGAGCTGTTCGGTCACGACAAGGGCGCGTTCACCGGCGCTCATGCCGATCGCGATGGCTACTTCGTCGAAGCGCACGGCGGCACCCTCTTCCTCGACGAGCTCGGCGAGCTGCCCATCGATCACCAGCCACACCTGCTGCGCGCCCTCGAGACGCGCACGGTTCGCCGCGTCGGTGGCACCTCCGAGCGCTCGGTCGACGTC
>JACCYD010000955.1 GCA_013696695.1 Deltaproteobacteria bacterium
ACGTCGGAGTCTGCCTGTGATCGTCAACACCGGCGACGTCCTCGCGGGGAAGTACCGCGTCGATCGCGTGCTCGGCATCGGCGGCATGGGCATGGTCGTTTCGGCAACGCACCTCGAGCTCGACCAGCGGGTGGCGCTCAAGTTCATGCTGCCGGAGGCGCTCGCCTCGGCGCAGGCCACCGATCGCTTTCTTCGCGAAGCGCGCGCGGCGGTGAAGCTGCGCGGCGAGCATGTCTGTCGCGTACTCGACGTCGGCAAGCTCGACAACGGTTCGCCGTACATCGTGATGGAGTTCCTCGAGGGCGAGGACTTCGCCCAGCTACTCGGCAAGCGCGGCGCGCTCCACGTCACCGAAGCCGTCGACTACATCCTGCAGTCCCTCGAAGGCCTCGCCGAGGCGCACGTCAATAGCATCGTCCACCGCGACCTCAAGCCGGGAAACCTGTTCGTCGCCACCGACAACGACGGCTCGCCGCTCGTCAAGGTGCTCGACTTCGGCATCTCGAAGTCCGCAGGCGCGAACGCCACCAAGACCGGCGAGATCATGGGATCGCCGGCGTACATGGCACCCGAGCAGATGATGTCGGCCAAGGACGTCGACGCTCGCGCCGACATCTATGCGATGGGCGTCATCCTCTATCACGCGGTCGGCGGACGCGTTCCGTTCGAGAGCGACAACATCGGTGGCCTCTGCATGAAGGTGCTCAACGAGGCGCCCGTCCCGCTCGAGCAGATCGCGCCGGTGCCGCAGCCGTTCGCGGCGATCGTGATGCGCTGTCTGTCGAAGCAACGCGAAGGGCGCTTCAACGATGTCGGCGAGCTCGCCGTCGCGCTCGCGCCGTTCGGCTCCGCGGATGCCGCCGGCTCCGCCATGCGCATCACCAAGGTGCTTCGCCGCACCGCCGGTGCCTCGGGCTCGTCGGCGGCGATCGCGATGACCCTGCCCTCGTCCTCTGCCGGCTTCCAGATCTCGCATCCCACCCCCACCCCTGCACCGGGCTCGTCCTCGGTCGCGCCAGCCAGTATGCCTCCGAGCCCGCGCCAGCCGATCAGCACGATCGGTGCCGGCTCCGGCGAATCGATGCGCGTGCCGTCACCGTTACCCGCCCAGAAGTCGAAGTGGCCAGTGTTCGCCGCGATCGGTGCGGTCGCCGTCGTCGCGATCGTCGCGGTCGCGATGACGCGTGGTGGCTCGAACACCGAGCCCACGCAGGCCACGCAGCCCGGTGCCAGCGATCCCAAGGACCACGTGACGGAGCCGCCGAAACCTCCACCGAAGGATCCGCCCCCCGAGCCGAAGCCTGTGGTCGACCAGACGCCGACCGAGGTGAAGCCGACGACACCCGAGGTCAAGCCCGCCGTACCCGAGGTCAAGTTGGCGATGCCAGAGGTCAAACCGACGAAGCCGACGATCGCGACGAAGCCGGCCACGAAGCCCATCACCAAGCCGGTTGCGGGCTCGGCGACGAAGCCACTCGCAGCTGGCTCTGGTTCGGCGGCCGTGACGAAACCGCCTGTCGCGACGCCGACCTCCGGGTCCGCGAGCCCAGGCCCGGGCTCCGGTTATAAGGGGACCAAGGGCAAGATCATCACCGAGTACCCGACGGACTGAGTCGGGCGTCAAGCGGAGCCCCGAAACTACAAAACGCGCCGTCCCGTCAGGGGCGGCGCGTTCAGTCACCGAAGTGACTGGTGCTTACTCGACCGCGGACGCTTCGGCCGTGTCGGCACGCGCGTCGGCGGGCACGCTGTCCATGTCGTAGTCCTCATCATCCGGGTCGGCCTGGACATCGACCGTCAGCCGCTTGTACGCGCCGAGTCCCGTTCCGGCCGGGATCAACCGACCCATGATGACGTTCTCCTTGAGACCGCGGAGGTAGTCGACGCGTCCGTTGATGGACGCCTCGGTGAGCACCTTGGTGGTCTCCTGGAAGCTGGACGCCGAGATGAAACTCTCGGTCGACAGCGACGCCTTCGTGATGCCGAGGAGCAAGGCATCGCCCTTCGC
>JACCYD010000966.1 GCA_013696695.1 Deltaproteobacteria bacterium
CGGTCGACCACTCCTCCACCGTCCCGCGTTCGGCGCGCCGTCAGGATCGCCGCGTGGGTCGTCTGCGGCTGCCTGGTGATCGGTGGCATCGGCATGGTCCGCGAGTACGGTGCGCTTCCGAGCATCACGCCGCTGGTCGCGCTGCTCGCGCTGATCGTGTTGCCGCTGGTCGCGCTCCATCAGGCCACCCGCGGCACCGATGTCGGGCTCGTGCGCTGCGGCACCGTGCTGGTGCCGATCGGCGGTCTGATCATGATGGCCGCGCTTCGTCCTCACCTGGTCGCGCACCTCGACCGAGTGTCATGGAATCGCGCCGTCCCGATCGCGTTGCTCGCGATCGTCGTCGGCATCGTGGCACTCGGCCTCGGCCTGGCCGCGCGCCATCCGAGGATTCGCGGGGAGGTCGTCGCCGCGGCGTGGTTCCTCGGGCTGTGGGCGCCGTGGTTTCTGTGGCGCTGGTGGTACTACGGCCATCCGTTCCCGAACACGTATTACGTGAAGGCAGCGGGCGCGTGGAGCAACCCGGACTTCGCGTCGCAGATGCGCGACCACGGACTCTATTACGTCTGGGCGTGGCTGGTTCAGACGCGCCTGCTGTTCGCGCTACCGCTCGTGCTGATCGGCCTGGTCGCGATCCGGCCGCGAACGCCGCGGTTCGTGCTCGCTGCGAGCGCGGCACTACTGCTCGTCGTTTACCTCGCATACACGGTCACCGTCGGCGGCGACTTCATGGGGCTCCACCGCTTCATCATGCCGCTGTTCGTGATGGCGGCGATCGCGGTGACGCTCGGGCTCGAGTGGCTGACGCGCCTGCTGCCCGAGGAGCAAGTCGTGTTCCCCGGGTCGTTGACCTCGCTGGCCGCGATGCTGCTCGCGATCGCGGCGACGATCACCTACGCGCTCGTCGTCGGTGACGACTTCATCGCGGCGACCGGTCGGTTCGTGCGCGAGGTTGGAGAGCTGTTCGCCGACCGGGCCAGCTCGATCTCGAGGCCGCTCGCGGACCCGCGGCTGTGGCTACCGATCGTCGTCGTGATCGGTGCCATCGTCACGCTCTGGCGCGGACGCGGCTCGCGCGTCGGACTCTCGATCACGACATCGCTGCTGCTCGTCGGTGCATTTGCATCGAGTCAAGCCGGGCTGACCGCGCGCTCGCTCGACCCCAAGAACCTCGCCGCCGATCGCGGCGTGATCGACACGCCCGCGTTCCTGATCGTCTACACCGAAGATCGCGCGAAGATCGGGCAGGCGATGGCGCCGTGCTTTCGCGACGACGACTACAGCATCGTCGGGGGCGCTGGTGCGCAGCCGTACTTCGGGCGGATGCAGAGCATCGACGTGTTCGGCCTGGTCTCCGACAAGATCGCCCATCGCGCGCCACGGAGCCGCCCGCGGGCCGGCCACACCAAGTGGGGCTCGGAGCCGCTGCTCGCCGAATACGATCCCGACTTCGTGTTCAGCTGCTACCGCATCCATCGGACGCCCGCCCAGCCGCAGCTACCGTGCGCGAGCTTCTGGCTGCGCCGCGGCTTCGAGCACGTGACCGTCAAGGTCGCCGGCATGAAGGAGCAGGGCGAGTACTACACGTTCCTCGCAAGCAAGGATCGCGCGTTCGAGTGCCCGATCCGCGTTCGCTAGAAGCGGGTAAGCGTCACGAGGTCGTGCATCACCGGCTTCGCGGGCGCGGGCTTCTGCGTCTTCTGCGTCTTCTTCGGCTTCACCGTGTCGGTGCGCGGACCGTTGACGTTCCACGACTGCGTGCAGAGCGGCTTACCGCCCGCCGAGTACTCGCCGACCATCACGAGATGAAGCAGGCCTTCGGGGGTCACCTTGCCGGCGACCGAGAACACGCCGTTCATGCCATCGACCATGGTCGTGCCCGACTTGCTCTTCGCGCTGATCTTGTCGGTCTTGGACGGGATGCCTCCCATCAGCGGGGTGCGATCGATGTCGACCGTCAGGCTGTTGCCGATGACCTTGATCGTCAGCTTGCCTGGCGGGTAGCGAAGCGGCGACGTGCAGTTCGTCGACACCTCCTCGTACTTGACGTCGTAGACGCCAGTGACGTCTGCGAACGCGGTCGCAGACATCAGGGCTACCAAGGCGACGGGGACGATGGTGCGCATGGTCACTCCTAGAGACGCCGGAACCCACCCGGGGATTCAGACCATCTAAGTGTGCCAGACCCTACGAAGACTTGGGCGACTTTCCCGGGCGACTACTACTTGGGTGCCTGGGCGGTGCGCGGCGGGTTCCGGTAGACGTACATCGTCTTGACCGTACGGACCTCGGCGTTCGAGCGCGCGATGACCGTGATCATGTTCGAACCGGGCCACAGGGGCAGATCGGCGGTGAAGCCCAGCTGCTTGAGGTCCCGAGCACCACGGTTGGAGCGGTAGAACACCTTGCGGCTGTCGATCTTCGCGTGCGAGTTCGACACGAAGATGTAGATGTCTTCGACCTTCTCCTCGTCGTTCACCGTACCCGTCAGCTTGTAGGTGTCGGCGGTGGTCTCGAGGCCCTTGGTGGTGAGCGTCAGCGCCGGCGGCGTCGAGTTCCACGCCGGGACGAATGCGCTGCCACCCGCACCACCGGCCCCGAGCGCCGAGGTCTGGATGAAGCCGACCTTGGTGCCGAGCTTGACCTTGGTGTACGGGCCAAACGTCGCGATCGCGTTGTAGCTCGCGCCGCGCTGCGCGGTGCCGACCACCGAGGTGTCCTCGGCTGCACCCGAGCGGATGATCGCCGGGTTCTTGACCGTGACGACCAGCTCGCCCGCCGCGCGGCTACCGGTCACGCCGGGAAGGATCTTGAACCTCAGCTTCTCGCTCGACTGGACGTCCAGCGCGGCGTCGTACGCCATCAGCTCGACCACCAACTCGTCGCCCTTGAGGGCAGTATCGGTGGCGAGCGGGAACTCGAGCTCCTTGATCTGGCCCGGAGCGATCGGCGCGTCCTTGAGCTCGATGCGCGACTTGCTGAGGATGACGCCATCGCCGGTGGCATTGCGCAGCAGCACGGTGGCTTCCTGCGTGGGGCCGACACCGGTGTTCTTGAGCTGGACCGCGAGGCGGAACTTCTCGCCCTTCTGGACCAGGCCATCACCGTTGCCGTCGTCGATCAGCTGGTACGCGTACGCGAACATCGGGCGCGGCGCCGCTTCGACGTGCAGCTCGGTGGGCGTGATGCGCGTCGGCGCGTTGCGCGCTTCCTTGATCTCGACGGTGATGTGATTGACGCGGTCGACGGCATCTTTCGGGACCTTGAGCTTCGTGGTGTACGTCTTGGTCTCGCCAGGGGCGATCTTGCCGATCGGCAGCTCGGTGTCGTCGAACACCGAGTCGTCGGTGTGGAGACGCGACAGCACGCGGTAGGCGGTGCCGGTACCGGTGTTCTTGACCGAGGTCGTCACGCTGACGACGTCGCCGGCCTTCGCCTTGCCCGCGGGCACCGTGGTCAACGTGACGTCGAGGTTCGGCTGCTCGTTCTGCGCGACGACCGGCGACCAATCGACGGCGATGCCGGTGAGCGCCGCGATCAACTTGCGCTCCTCGTCGGCACGCAGGCGGGCGACGATCTTCGCACCCGCGGCAACCAGCTTCGGACGATTCGGCTGCACGCCAACTGCCGCGAGCTCCTTCGCGAACTTGATCTCGAAGTCCTCGACGATCTCGTCGGCATCCGGGATGTCGTCGTCGTCATCCGGCTTCGGCGGCGTGACCGGGGTGGTGGCGCCGGCGGCCGGCTTCTTGCGCTCGACGAGGAACGGGATCTCGTACGACGGCTTTTCGGTGTCCTTCGCGTACGACGACACCAGCGTGGCATCGAGATCCTTCTCGCCGTAGGTGCGGCTCGGCGGGAGCAGGCGCACGAAGTCGTCGGGCGAGTCGTTCTTCTCGGGAATGTACATCCGCTGCAGCGCGATGTCGGGGACGATGCCGAGGTTCTGGATCGAGCGATCGCCCGGGGTCAGGTACTGCGCGATCGTCAGCTTGAGCTTGCTCTTGTCGTCGTTGTCGTAGAGCTCCTGGACGGTGCCCTTGCCGAACGTGCGAGTGCCGACGATGACCGCGCGGTCGAGGTTCTTGAGCGCACCGGCGACGATCTCCGAGGCCGAGGCCGAGCCCCCGTTGACGAGCACGACGAGCGAGGACGTGGTGTCGCCGAAGCCATGCTCGGCACGGCGCGCTTCGCGATCGCGGCCCGACACGGTGGTGACCACGGTGCCGCTATCGACGAACAGATCGGACAGCTGCACGGACTCCTCGAGCAGACCGCCCGGGTTACCGCGAAGGTCGAGAATCCACGACGTCGCGCCCTTGCCCGACATCTCCTTCATCGCATCGGCGACATCGCGCGAGATGCCCTTCGAGAACTGCTTCACCTTGATGTAGCCGACGGTGCTCTTGTCGAGCAGCTTGTGCTCGACCTGCGAGACGCGGATGACGTCCCTCACGAGGTCGAACCGCATCAGCGCGGTCTCGCCCTTGCGCTCGACCCACAGCGTGACGCCGGTCTTCGGGTCACCGCGCATGCGATCGACGGCTTCGTTCGACGTTAGATTTTCGGTGGGATCGTTGTTGATCTTGATGATGTGATCGCCGGCCTTGATGCCCTTGCGCCACGCCGGCGTGTCCTTCATCGGCTTCACGACGGTGAGCTTGCGGTCGATCATCCGGATCACGATGCCGAGGCCGCCGAACTTGCCGCTCGTCGACACGTCCATGTCGCGCGCTTGCTCGGGATCCATCAGCACCGAGTGCGGATCGAGCGTCGACAGCATGCCGTTGACGGCGGCGTATTCGACCTTGGCGAGGTCGGCGCCGTTGCCGTTCATGTTCGCCTCGATGAAGCGGAACACCTTCTTGAGC
>JACCYD010000980.1 GCA_013696695.1 Deltaproteobacteria bacterium
GCTTCCGCATGCGCGGTTCTCGCTGTGGTCCGATCGCGCTCGGCTGTTTGGCGTGTTGAAGCGCGATCTGAAGATCGCGACGTCCCCAACCGCCAACCCGACGAGCCAGATGTTCGTGATGCTGCGCGCGGGTGCCCGCGTGAAGCGGCTCGCGCGCAACCCGAAGACCAAGCAGACGCAGATCCGGTTCGTCGGCGGCCTCGAGGTCGAGGGCTGGATCTCGGACGACGATCTCGCTGACGCAGGGCCGGGCGGCGCGCGCCAGGGTCGCATGGCGTCGGGACGCAAGTCGGCGATGATGATCCCCGGCGCGGTGATCCGCAGCGAGCCGAAGTGGGGCAGCAACAAGCTCGCCGTGGTCGCCAGTGCGTACCTGCTCGACACCGTCCAGGAGCTGGCCGACGGCTGGATCGAAGTGACGTACACCGATGGCGACGTCTCGGTGCACGGCTACGCCTCGAAGCGGCAGCCGCCGGGCGCAGTTCATCGGCCCAAGGATCCCGATGCGCCCCCTCCGGTGATCACGCCGAACGCCAAGGTGGCGAGCGGCACGTGTCTCTACAGCAAGCGCAATGGCGATCGCGTCGGCTACATCGTCGAGGAGCGCGATGTCCAGCTCGACGATCTCGGCAGTGGCTGGTGGACGCTCGCCGTCGACACGCCGTGGGGCCCGATTCCATTCGCGGCCAAGGGCCCGGATGCGAGCGCGCTCACGCCGTGCGCACCCGCCGGCAGCGTGCCGGTACCACCCGCCACGCCCTAACGCGCGAGCGCGGCATCGATCGCAGTGGTCAGCGGCCCGACCTCGCGGTCACCTTCGTACGGTGTCCCGTCGATGATCAGATAGGGGACGTACGCGACGTCAGCAGCCTCTGCCGCAGCCGTGTCCTCGGTGATGCGAGCCCGCAGCTTCGGATCGGCGAGGTCGCGCTCGAAACGTTCGAGGTCGAGGCCGAGCTTCTGGGCGTAGCCGCGTACACTTTCAGGATCGAAGGCACCGGCCGCGAACAACGCGCGATGCATCGCGATGAACTGGCCCTGGCGATGTGCCGCGAGTGCAGCGAGGTGCGGGACGTCGTTGTCGTGGAACGCCGGGAGGCGAAGCGAGCGGTAGTAGATGACGATGCGGTTGCCGTACTTGCTCGCGATGTTGTCGAGGATCGGCTCGAACGTGACGCAGTGCCCGCACTGGTAGTTGTAGAAGCTGATGATCTTCACGCGCGCAGCAGCGTTACCGGTGAACGGGATCGTGTCGACGCCGGCGACCCGAGCGCGCGGCGCTGCGGCGTTCGAGGGCGGCGTGGACGGAGCGGAGCCCCAGCATGCAGCGAGGAGCATCACGAGCAGGAGCTTCACGCACTGTCGATAACACATCAGCGGCCGGTGAATTGCGGCGTGCGCTTCGCGAGCAGTGCGGCGATGCCTTCGCGCGCGTCGTCGGTGGCGACCGTTTCGGCCTGGGCGTAGGCCTCGGCATGCGCGGCCTCGCGAACGTGGAGATCGAGGCCGCGGCGGATCGCTTGCTTGGTCGCGCGCACCGCGAGTGGAGCTGCTTCGGCGATCGCACGCGCGAGCTCCTGCGCCGTCGCGAGCACGTCGGCCGCGGGCACCGCGCGATTGAGGATGCCGAGCGCTTCGGCCTCGCGGCCGTCGACGAGGCGACCGGTGAGGAGCAGCTCGTTCGCGCGCGCGAGCCCGATCAGCCGCGGTAGCAGGTAGCTGATCGCCATGCCCGGTGCGAGGCCGAGCCGCACGAAGTTCGCGCCGTACTTCGCGTCGAGCGCGCCGACGCGCAGATCGCAGACGAGTGCGAGGCCGAAGCCGCCACCTACCGCGTGACCGTTGAGCGCGCCGATCACGGGCACCGCAACTTCGAGCAGCGACAAGAACGGCTCGTACATCGCATACGACTTCTCGTTCGGTGCTCTCGCGTCACCTTCACGCTGCAACGTGGATTTGAAATCGGCACCGGCGCTGAACGACGTGCCGGTGCCGGTGACGATGACGACGCGCGCGCCGGCATCGTCGCGTGCCGCACGACTCGCCACCGCGAACGCATCGAGCAGCTCGGGCGTCATGCTGTTGCGGTTGTCGGGGCGGTCGAGCGTCAGCGTGCCGATCAACCCTGCGCGTTCGTAGCGAACCGAAACGGACATGGACGCGAGACTACCGCGATGAAATTCACGGCCTGCGAAAGCCGCAGCGCGGCTGCGGGAGGCGCATGTAGGACGCGAGGTTTCCGGCAATGTTACAGCTAGTTACGCCGTGGCATGCGACGAGCACTATCTCCGGTTCGAGCGCTCGTCGGGCGCTCTTTAGGAGAACCGTCATGAACCTCAAGGCCCTCATCACCACGCTCGTTCTCGGTTCCTCGTCGATCGCATCGGCGGATGTCTCGTTCTCGGGCTCGGTCTCTGTGAGCCTTGACGGCGGCACCACCCACGCTCGTCCCGCGTACGTTCCCTATCAGCCGGTCGTGACCGCCCGCCCTGTACGCGTCGCCGATGACTGCCACGCTGCACCGGCGCCCGCGCCGGTCGTCTATCACCCGCCTGCTCACACGCGGCCGGCCTATCAGCCGCCCGTGTGGAAGGGCCCGTACTTCAACATCACCAACACCACGGTCGCGGCGACCGGCAGCCTGTACATCGGCCAGCTCGGGGTCAGCAAGGTGAAGGCTCGCTACACCTCGCACGCTTCGGCCCACGCGCAGTTCGGTTACACGCGCCAGGCCACCACGCGGAACCAGAACTGGTTCGATCTCACCGAGGCGACGCGGATCGATAGCGGCCGCGAGTTCTTCAAGATCGGTGCGGACAACGGTCTGTTCAGCAAGCTGCAGCTTCAGGCGCTCGGCAACGGTCGCTCGAACATCAAGCACGTCGCGATCGAGTACCTCGACTCGAACGGTAAGGCGCGGACGCAGAAGGTCGTGCTGAACACGTGGATCTCTCGCGCCAACCCGTCGATCACGATCGACCTCGACGGTGGCTATCGCTCGATTGGCCGGATCATCGTCTACGGTTCGACCGACGCGGGCTCGGCGTACAAGATCGCCGCGAAGTAGTTACAACGCGACGCGAAAACCGACGGTGTCGAGCCGGAACGTCGGCGGAAAGCTCGAGCGCGCGTAGGTGCGCAGCGAGCGAGCGTCGTAGCGGAACGAGCCGCCGCGGATCACGCACGAGGCGGTGCCGGGCTGGATCGTGTTGCGTGGGTTGCGCTCGGGACCGTGCAGATAGAACGCGGCGTCGTCGACGTCCTCGCACCACTCGAACACGTTGCCTGCCATGCCTTCGATGCCGTACGGCGACGCGCCCCGTGGATGACTGTCGACGGGGCAGGTGCCGGCGTTGCCGCGGGCATGGCCGAAGTGCGCGAGGTCGGCGGTCGGCTCGTCGCGACCCCACGGAAAGCGATTGCCATCGGTGCCGCGCGCGGCTTTCTCCCACTCGGCCTCGCTCGGCAGCCGGCGCGCCGCCCACCGGCAATACGCGCGCGCGTCGAGCCACGACACGAACGTCACCGGATGGTCCTCCATCCCGGCGGGGCACTTGCCGGTCTTCCAGTGTGCGAGGAAGCGCGCGGCCTCGGCGTCGGTGGGCTTGTAAGCGGTGCGCTCGACGAACTCGCCGAACATCCGATTGGTCACCGGATAGCGCGCGACATAGAACCGATCGAGCAGCACGGTGCGCCGGTTGGGGCCCATCTGGAA
>JACCYD010000987.1 GCA_013696695.1 Deltaproteobacteria bacterium
GGTGGTCGCACGTCGAGCTGGTCGGCGCGGCTCCGCGGCCGAATGCCGGGAGGCACGTGCTCCTCGTCGGGCCAACGTGCTTCGAAGACGATGTGATCGGCGAGTGGATCGTCGAGGACGAGCTCGCGCTCGGTGCGCGCGTGATCGTGCGCCATGTCACCGGCTACGCGATCGCATGGAACACCGGTTTCCACGGCGTTCCACCCGCCGTCGTCGCGGTGGTGTGAGGTATCGGCGCTACTCGTTGTTGCCGCTACCCGCGTCGTCCTCGGGCACGACATCGGTAGTCACCGGATCGACGCCGACCGGCACCAGATCGCCACCATCGGCGCGCACGCCTCGGTTGCGACGGCGCGCCGCTTCACCGTTCGCTTGATCCGGGTAGCGGATGTTGAACGTGAACGACAGCGTGTTGCGCCAGAACCCGGGAATCACCATCTCGGCTTGATCGTCACCGGTCTGGTACTGGAACTGGAAGCGCAGCCCGTAGGTGAAGCCCGGCCGCGGCGAGTAGCCGACGCCGACGTCGACGCTGCCGACCAAGAACTCGCTCTCGGTCTGTGAATTCTCGGAGTTGATCAGCTGGGTACGGGCGAGACCGATCGAGCCGAGCCCGACCAGCTTCGGTTGCCGGCGGCGACTGTCGTCGAGCCACGGCAGCGGCAGCGCGACCTGCACCGTTGCGGTGTCGTTGACCGTGTTCTGCGCGACCAGCAAGTTCGGCGCGACCTCGCGGCGCGCCTGCACCAGGCCGCGGCCCCAGACCTCGGTGTAAGCGAGCGCGCCACCGAACACCGGGAAGATGCCGTCCTCGTAGACGCGATCCGGGTTGTCGGGATCTTTGCCGAACGGGTGCACGTAGACGGCGCCGCCGTCGAGCGTGCTGCTCCATTGCCGGTTGATGTCGTGCCGCCACTGCCCGCGCACCCGCGGGTTGAACTGGTGATCGAGTCGCGGCCCGAGCATCGCCATCAACGAGGCATCGCGCTCGAGGCGCAGCACCGCCGCGCCGGCCTCGAACGACAACGAATTCTCGCGCCACGTCCGCTCGACGGAGATCTGACCACCGGTCTCCGCCGATTTGATGATGGTCGGCAGGTCCATGCCCTGGTCGTCGGCGTTATCGTCGGAGCGGCTGACCCGGCCGAACACCGACGGGGTGATCTGCAAGCTGCGGCCGGTGTCCCACGACAGGGCCATCGCCCCGCTCGCGGACTGGGTGTCGATCCGGCCGAGGGGCACGAGCTGCGGGCCGGTGACGTCCGGGCTCGAGCGTGCCCCCAACGCGCTCAGCACGCCGTTCGAGCCCTCGAGCTGCGCGGCGAACGACGTGAACCGCGTGGTCTGGACGCGCGTGCGAAGGCCGCCGCGAAGCGAGACCGAGGGTTTCTCGCTGTTGCGGACGAACTCGAGCACCTCGCCCTCGAGTCCAAGCTCGTGGCTGGCACGCGGGCCGTCATAGCCGAACAGCACTCCCGGTCGGACCGCGAACGAGATGTCCGACACCCGAACCTCGCGCGGCGACGCGAACACGTTATCGGTGGCCGAGACGTCTCCGCTGGCGGTCACGCTGGTCGACGTGCGATCGGCAGCGGCAGGTACGGCTACTGCGCTGAAGGCAGCGACCATTCGTAGGCAACGTCGCACGTTGGTTGTTGTAACACGGCAAAACGTCGCCCCGCGGGTTGAAGGCATGGACATACGCATGCTTAGAATTCCCCCGTAATGCGTATCGAGCTCGTCGGACCCGAAATGACTCCCTGGCGTGCGGGAGCACCCGCGAAAGAGGAAGAGGACGCCGAGGATCCGGCGGAGGTCGAAGAAGAGGACGACGCCGCGGACGACGACGAGGTCGACGTGGTTGCGGACGACGACGACGACGTCGACGTCGTGGATCCCGTCGAGGACGACGCTGGCACCACCCCGGCCGCCAAGGACGACTGGGTTCCCGGCGGTGTGGTCGAGGAAGAAGAGGCGTGGGTCGAAGAAAAGAAGGAAGACGACGACGACGACGACAAGGATGCCGGCGGCTGGCGCGGCGGCGACGATCCGCCGTGGGGCAAGGACGAGGTCGAGGAAGAAGAAGACGAGGACGACGAGGACGCCGAGAAGAAGGTCAAGACCGACGACGACGAGGAGGAAGACGACGACGACGATGACGACGATGACGACATCGAGACGATTCGTGCGCGCAAGCCGATCGTCAAGCCCAAGCCGATCCTTCGCGACGACGACGACGAGGACGACGACAGCGAGTCGAAGCCCGACGAGGAAGACGACGAACGCGACATCATCGATCCGGACGATCGGCCGCCGCGTGGCCCGTTGCCGCCACGTCCCGCGAAGCCGTTGCCGACCGGCAAGCCGCCGCCGATCGTGATCAACTCGATCAGGCCGGTCGCGCCCACCAAGCCAGCCGTTCCCAAGCCTGCACCCGTGGCGAAGGACGATGGCGGCGCCAAGCCCGAGCCTGTGGTGACGCCGGTTGCCAAGCCGGCCGCGAAGCCCGAGGCGCCGGCAAAGCCCGCGGCGAAGGCCCCGGCCAAGCCCGCGGCGAAGCCCGCAACCAAGGAGAAGGCCCCGGCGAAAGAGAAGGCCCCGGCGAAGCCCGCGGCGGCCAAGAAGGCACCGGCGGCCAAGCCGGCGGCCGCCAAGAAGCCCCCCGCGAAGAAAAAATAGCGAGGCCGAGGCGACACCGCGTTCTCGACCTCTGGGTGGGGACGGGAAGCGCTGGCGATGCGCCGCGCGCGAACACCGCGTCCGCGGTTACATCGCGCCCTTGAACTTCAGGAACACCGGCAGCACGAAGCCCACGAACGCGAGACACACGACGACGATGATCCCGATGTCGCGCCAGCTCAGCTTGACCGTGAAGTCGGGCTGGTGATGGCGGATCGAGCCCGTCCACGCACCGACGAGCGCGAACATGATCCACAGCACCGGCTTGTACGCGAACGAGAGCGTGCTGATCGAGAACATCGCGCCGACCAGCGAGCCGACCAGCGCCATGCCCCACACCTGCGCGACCTCCGCGCCCGGGATCTTGGACAGGACGAAGATGCCCTTCAGCAGCGACTTCATCGAGATGTAGATGATCGAGACGAACAGCACGAGCCCGACGAAACCGAGCTCGGCCATCGCGAGCACGAACGAGTTGTGCGCGGTCAGGTAGTGGTACTCGACGAACTGCCCGGCACCGACGCCGTACACCGGGCTGTTCTTGAACAGCTCGAGCCCGGTCGCCCAGGCTTCGTAGCGCTCCATCGTCGACATCTCGGCGCTCGCATCGTCGCGACCGCCGAGCAGGAGTAGCGGTGCGCCCATCGCCGCCGCGGGTATGAACGCCTTCCAGCCATACGCCCGCACCAGATAGACGAAGATCACGAGCAGCATCGCCATCTGCCCACCGCGCGACTTCGTCAGCATGATCGTGGTGACGCACAGCGCGACGGCGAGCACCGCGAAGAACCGGAACATCAGCTCGCGCTTCCGCCGCATGAACGCGGCGAGCATCGAGATGCCACCGACCGCGATCACGAGGGCCACCTCGTTCGGATCCTGGAGGTCACCGCGATAGCGAACGCGGCCCTCGACCGAGTGCATGTCCGCGATGCCGACGTGCTCGCAGCGGTACTGGAGGCCGGGTTCGGCTCCCTGCCCCTTGCAGTGCTCGTGGAGCTCGCACGACCGGCCGTCGGGCCGCCCGACGTTCTCGCCGGTCATCTCCTCGCCGCCGACGCACTGCTTCGGCGACAACCCCTGGTGCATGCACACGGCGGCCACGAACACGCAGACCACCGAGAGCACGCCGACGACGATCTGGAACGCGCGGAATCGCTGGATCCCGTGCGCGATCGTGCCGTAGAGCGTGAACAAGATGATCATCTCGAGCACCTTGCGGATCAGCTGGTCGGGCACGTTGATCGCCGTCGACACCACCGCCCACAGCAGGAAGGCGGCGGCCCACGGCAGGGCCGGAGTCGAGATCGGCTGGGTGCGGCGTAGGCGCACGTCGATCACGTAGCCGACGATGGCAAACACCGCGAACAAATGTAGGAAGGGAACGCGCTGGAGCAGCGGCAGGTACTCCTGCGGCCGCACGAGGATGAAGACCACGAGCGCGGCGATGCCGGGAATCGCGAACATCCAGTGTCACCATACCACCGCGCTTGGGTATGCTGAGGTCGTGCGAGAGCGCGTCGCGTCCTTGCTTCATCGCACCGGTGCGATTCGCGCAGTCATGCGCTTGCGGCGGTATGCGCCCGTGCCGCACCTGTCGATCGTCACCTACCACCACATCGCCGACGAGGATCCCGCCTACCCGTACGACCCCGGCGTGTACGACGCGACCCCCGCGCAGTTCCGCCGGCAGCTGGAGCTGATCGCGCGCTTCTGCACGCCGATCGGCATCGACGAGCTGGTGCGGGCGATCGACGGCGAACCGCTACCGGAGAACCCGGTGATGGTGACGTTCGACGACGGTTATCTGTCCTGCCACGACGTCGCCCTGCCGATCCTGCGGGCGGTCGGCGTGCGCGCGACGTTCTTCATCGCGACCGGATTCACCACCGAGCGGCGGCTGTACTGGTGGGAGCGGATCGCGCTGATCATCAATCAAGCGCGGCGCAAGCAAGCAACGATCGCGTATCCGTTGATGATGACCGTCGACCGGACGGACCCCACGTTGCGAGCGCGGCTGGTCGCCCTGGTCAAGAACACGCCCGGGCTCGACGTCGACCGATTCCTCGACGAGCTCTGCGCCGCGCTCGACGTCGAGTGGTCGCGCGAGATCGAGGCCGACCGCGCGAACGGCTTGATCATGCAGTGGGACCACGTGCGCGCGCTGGCTCGCGCGGGCATGGATGTCGAATCGCATGGCCGGTACCACCGCGTGCTCCAGACGCTCGACGACGCTGCGCTCGAGGACGAATGCACGTATTCGCGGATCGAGATCGAGGCCCAGCTCGGCCGGCCGGTGCGTGCGATCGCGTATCCGGTGGGTCGCCGGATCGCGCGCGAGTCGCGGATCCGCGATGCCCTCGCCGCCGCCGGCTATCGCATCGGGCTGTCGAACAAGACCGGCGTCAATCGGTTGTGGCCGCTGGCGCTGCGCGGCGTCTTGCCGATCGATCCGTTCGACGTCCGCCGGCTGTCGACGGATCGGCGGATGAACGACGCGATGTTCATCTCCCAGATCGCGGTGCCACACCTGGCCTACGTCGACCCCGAGTAGGCCGCAGCAGCGCCGCGAGCACCAGCACGGTCAGCGCGCTCGAGCCACCCGCATCGCCGGCGCTACAGCAGCCCTTCTTCTTGCTGCGCTGCGGAGCACTGGCGATCGGGATCAAGCCTCCCGCGGAGCCGGCGAACACCGGGGATGCCGGGCCGGTCTGCTTGTCCTCCGTGACCTTGCACTGCTCGTCGACCATGACCACCGCCGGGCGCTTGCCGTCGTCGGCCACGACGTCGACGCGACACTTCCCGCCATCGAGCGTGATCGTCGACTTCGCGCCATCGGCGAGCGCGACATGGATCGCGCTCGCGGACGGCGTCACCGAGTACGAGCCGACGGCGGTGGCAACGTACGCGTCCTGCTTGCCGCGACGAAGGTGCAAGACGTTGGGCGTCGCCGTATCGATCACCAGTGGTTCGCGGTTATCCGACGCGTCGAGCACGTGGATCGCCTCGGGCGTGGGCCCCGGGATGGTGAGGCGATATTCGCCGGCGGGGATCCGCGCCGTATCGCACTTGCCGCGATCGACCTCCCAGCAGGCACCGACCACGGCCACCCGCACCTCGGGCTTGATGCTGGCCGGCGCGACCTTGTGGACCGCGAAGCGAGATGCGCCGACCTGCGCAGTCGCGACATCGCCCGCCAACGTGTAGTTCGCCGCCGAGCGAAACCGCAGATACATCGGCAGCTCGGCGCCGCCGGTCTTCGCGCGATCGATGACGACGATCGACGCATCCGCGCCCTTGCCCCACGGGATCAGGACGAGGTCGCGCATCGCGAAATCGACGTCGCTCGACTTCTCCTGAAACTTGTACTGGTCGGCGTAATCGCAGCGCGTGGCGACGACGCCGCTCGCCGTCTGCAACGCCCACACGAAGCGCGTGGCCTCGCCCCACGGCGCCTGACTCGGGCGATATTTCGGCACCTGCTGCTTGGAATCGACGGTGGGCGCGTTGGTGGTGAGCGTCGACATCGAGCCGTACGGCGTCGGGTCGATGACCACCTCGTCGATGCCGCGCGTGACGATGAAGTTGCCCGCCGACGGCGCGAGGTGATCGGCATCGTCGTACGGCGTGGGCGGGCACAGCGTCGCCATCCACACGCCCTCCTTGCCCCATGCGGTACGCGCGTAGAAGGTCTGCGTGCCGGGTGCGTAGAACGAGGTCGGCCACGCCGCGAGGTTCGGCGCCTCGGGCGTGATCGCGCGGGCCTGCGCGAGCGCTTCGAACAGGAAGTGATCCTTGGCCACGAGACCGAGCCGCTGCTTCTCGGCGGCGGCCTGCTTCTGCGTGACCTCGCTCGCCGGACCGACGAGGATCGCGAGCAAGGTGAGCGCTTGCGTCGCGATCGACGCCGCCTTCTCGTCGGTGTCGCCCATCACGGCGCCGGTATCGCGGGCACCGGAGCGCGCGTGGATCGTGCGCACGAACATCGCCGTCAGCCACGCCTCGACACCGTCGATGGCGACGCCGTGCTGCGCGACGATGCGCGCCGCGAGCGCGTACTCGGCGACCGACAGCGGCGCGTACTGCCAGCCCTCGGGAAAATCGCCGCCGCCGAGCAACCCGGTCGGTGCCACCGACTTCGCCATGTCCTCGGCCCAGACCTTGTCGCGCACGTATTGCCACTGCGAGCTCGAGAACTCGCCGGCTTCACCGCCGAGCGCGATCGAGATCAGCGTCGCGGACCACACGCTGCCCGCGTGATAGTTCGTCGCCACCGTGTGCTGGTGATAACCGCCCTTGCGGTACCAGAGCGCCCACTGGCCGAGGCGCTCGATGATCCGCTGCTTGAGCGCGGCGGACATCGCGGGATGGTCGTAGAG
>JACCYD010000993.1 GCA_013696695.1 Deltaproteobacteria bacterium
CCTTCGCCGTGACGCGCGGCACGAGATCGAGGCCTACCATCTGGGGCGCCGCACGAACCCGCTCGAGCACCGCGGGAATCGATTCGACCTCGTGCGTGATCGCGCCGCGCATCGCGCCCTGATCGCGCAGGATCCGGGTCAACGCGCGGGTGTCGATGCCGTCGATACCGGGGATCTTCGACGCCTCGAGCATCGCGTGGAGTGAGCCGGTGGAGCGCCAGCTCGCCTCGAGCGGCGACATCTCGCGGATCGCGAAGCCCGCGCACGCCAGCTTGCCGGACGACGCCAACAACCGGTTCGACTCGCAGTCGTCGCGGTTGGTGCCGACGTTGCCGATCTGCGTCGCGGTCATCACCACGATCTGTCCGCAGTACGACGGATCCGACAGGATCTCCTGGTAGCCGGTGATCGAGGTGTTGAACACGACCTCGCCGATCGACTCGACGCGCGCGCCGAAGCCTTCACCGCGGAACGTCTTGCCGTTCTCGAGCACCAGCGCTGCAGGCCATCGCATCATCGCAGCCTCCCGTCGAGATCGAACACGACCTTGCCCTCGACGATCGTGAGCACCGCCCGACCGGCGAGCGTCTGACCCAAAAACGGCGTGTTCTTGGACTTGCTGGCGAGATGTTCGCTATCGATCGTGAACGGGCGCTCGGGATCGATCACGCAGAGGTCGGCGACCGAGCCTACCGCGAGGGTGCCACCCGGCAGGCCGAACGCGCGGGCCGGGCCACCGGTGAGCGCGATGATGGCGCGCTTCTCGTCGAGCGTGCCCATTCGCACGAAGTCGAGGATCAGCGGCAGCGCCGTCTCGAGGCCGAGCATGCCAGGTGCGGCGCACTCGAACTCGACGTCCTTCTCGACCGGCGAGTGCGGTGCGTGATCGGTGGCGATGCAGTCGATCGTGCCGTCGATCAGGCCTTCGAGCAGCGCCTCTTGATCCGCAAGAGTGCGCAACGGCGGCATCACCTTGGTGCGCGTGTCGTAGTGCGAGCAGGCCTCGTCGGTGAGCACGAGGTGGTGCGGCGTGACCTCGCAGGTCACGGGCAGCCCCCGCCGCTTGGCATCGCGAACCAGCGCGACGGTGCGAGCGGTCGACACGTGCGCGACGTGGTAGCGGGCGCCCGTCCACTCGACGATCTCGAGATCGCGAGCGACCATCGCGCTCTCGGCGCAGGCGGGCTGGCCGCGGATGCCGATCCGCGTGGACACCGCGCCTTCGTTCATCGAGCCGCCTTCGGAGAGATCGAGATCCTCGGCGTGCTGGACGACCGGCAGGTCGAACGTGCGCGCGTACTCGTAGGCGCGGCGCATCAGGCCGGCGTTCATCACCGGGCGGCCGTCGTCGGAGATCGCGACGATGCCGCCCTCCTTCATGTCCGCGATATCGGCGAGCGCCTTGCCCTCGAGGTTCTGCGAGATCGCCCCGATCGGCCGCACGCGAACGATGCCGACCTCGCGCGCGCGGCGCACGATCACCTCGGTCACCGTCCGCTGGTCGTTCACCGGCTTGGTGTTCGGCATGCAGCAGATCGTGGTGAAGCCGCCGGCGGCCGCGGCCCGCGTGCCGGTCTCGATGTCTTCCTTGTATTCCTGACCCGGCTCGCGCAGGTGCACGTGCAGGTCGATCAGCCCCGGGACGAGCCACAGGTCCGTGATGTCGATGACGCGCCCGCGCTGGGGATCAAGCACACGACCGATCTCGACGATGCGGCCGGCGGAGATCCGGAGATCTCCGACCGTGTCGAGCGGCTTGCCAGCCGCCGGATCGAGTATCCGGCCGCCTCGCAAGACCAGATCACCGGGATCCATGGTGGCCGGGTGTAGCAGTCGCGACGAGCGACGTAAAGCCTCAGCGGCAGTGGCTCTTACGCAGATCGACGATGCTATCGACGCCCTTTTTGCAGATGCCCTCGATCGAGGTCCGGATCGCGTCGGTCTTCTTGCCCACGCGGTTCCAACCGTCGACGATCAGGTCGTAACTCTCGCGCAGGCCTTTTTTGATGTCGGCCTTGATCCGGCGACATCCGGCGAGCTTGGCGATCTGCTCCTTGTAGTCGCCGCAGATCGGCGGAAGCTGCTCGGGAGCGCTGTCGACGACGGCCACGGCCGAGCCGGAACCGGCTGCCGCGGAACCCGCGGCGGATCCCGCGTCGCTCGAGGGCGCCGCCGTCGGATCGATGCCCACCGGGGCTGTTGGCGTCTCGGCGACCACGGGGACCTCGCGCGACTTCACGTCCTCGAGGACGATCTGGTCGAACTTCTTCGTCAGCTTGTCGAGCTGCGTGCTCGTCAGCGCCGTCGTACACGCCGTATCGGAGCCCTTCGCATCCTC
>JACCYD010001002.1 GCA_013696695.1 Deltaproteobacteria bacterium
AGCCAGGACACAAGTTGCGTGCGATCGCGGATCCGGCCGCGGAGGTGCGGGTCGCGAGCGTGGTCGGAGCGGGCGAGGCGGATCTGCGAACGCTCGCGGTCGATCCTGATCCGGACGTCCGCGCGGCGGCGCTGGCCGCGCTCGGCGATCGCGCGCCGGAGCTGGCGGCAAACGGCATCACCGACCTTTCGGCGGCGGTGCGGCGAGCGGCGATCGCGACGCTGGCGAACGACGAGGCTCTCGAGCGGCTGGCCAACGATGCGTCGCCCGATGTCGCCACAGCCGCGGTGGTGCGGCTGGCAGCGCGGCGAGGCCGGACCGCGGTCACCGGACCGATGCTGGCGAGCCTCGGGGCGATGCCGAGCGGGACCCCGGCACGCGTGCGGATCGCACTCGCATGGTTGCTCGCGCGCTAGGCGTGGGACACCATTGCGGTATGAGTTGGCGGTTCGCACTCGCTGGTTGCGTCATCGCTCTCGGGGGTTCCGAGGGTGGCGCCAATGACGCGACAAGGAGCGGGCGCGTGATCCGGGTCGAGGCACCGAAGCGCGTCGAGGTCCACGTGCCGGCGGGCCGGTTCTGGATGGGCGTCGACGAGGACACCGCCCGTGCCGCCGGCGAGCAGTGCACGAACGCATTTCCCGCGCTGACGGGCACAACGGGCCTCGGCGTCCCGGTCGATTTCTGCGCCGATTACCTGGCGATGCTGACGGCCATGGGTCCGCGCAATGTCTACGTCGGCGCGTTCGCGATCGATCGCGACGAGGTCAGCGTCAGCGAGTACCGGACGTGCGTGGCGGCAGGGGCGTGCGAGCTGGATCCGCTGGTCGCCGGCGACGAGAGGTACATCCACGACGACTGGCCGATGGTCAATATCACCTGGTTCGAGGCGGTCGACCTCTGTCGCTGGCGTGGCGCACGGCTGCCCACCGAAGCGGAGTGGGAGCGCGCGGCGCGCGGAGACAACGCGAAGTCGATCTGGCCGTGGGGCGATCTCGAGCAGCCCAAGGACTTCAACCACGGGCAGCCGCGGGCGCAGGCGATGCGCGACATCGAGCGCACGCAGTCGACGGTGCCGGTGCAGTTCTTCGGTGATCCCGACGACAGCGACGGCGTCCCGATCCTCGCGAAGCCGGGCGCGTACGTGTGGGGCGAAGGGCCGTACGGCACGCGCGATCAGGCCGGCAACGTCGCCGAGTGGACGGCGGATGCCTGGGTGCACGATGCGAAGCAGAAGGGTTACGACCAGCTCGAGCGCAACGATCCGCATCGCGCCCCGACGCTGTTCGAGGCGCGGGTGGTGCGCGGTGGCTCGTGGCGGCAACCGATCTTCGTCGCGCGCTCGAACTTGCGCGATCCGTTCAACAAGCTCTACGAGCCCAAGCAGCGGTTCTCGCACGTCGGCTTTCGCTGCGCGCGCTCGACGGCGCACCTCGACGACAGCACGCGCATCGCCCCGGGCGAGTAACTCAGATCGGCGGCGCGTCGTTCGCGTCGGGAGCGTCGTTCGAATCGACCGGGCCGTCCGGATCGGCATCGGGCACGGTGGCATCGATGCCGCCGCCGACCGTGGCCTGGCAGCTGGGCGGGTTCGTGCCCTGGTTGCAGATCAGGCTGTCTTCGCAATCCGCGTTGACCTGACAGCGCTCGCCTTCGTCTTGCTTGCAGGCGGCGAACACGCCGGCCGACAGCAGCGCGAGCAGAAACGCGGGAACGAATAGTTTGTATTTCACGACGTGGTCTCCGCTTGATCGAGCGCTGGGACATCCAGCCACTCCACCTTAGTGACCTCGACCTCGCGCTTGCCCTTGACGCCGGGCAGCGTGACGGTCTCACCGACTTCCTTGCCGATCAGCGCACGCGCCACCGGCGCGCCGATCGAGATCCGCCCCTTTTTGATATCGGCTTCATGCTCGCCGACGATCACGTAGGTGAGGCTGTCTCCGCCGTCGGTGTCTTCGATGGTCACGGTGGCTCCGAATTTGACTCTCGTACCCGACAATTTGGTTGGATCGATTACCTCGGCCATCAGCGATTTTGCTTCGAGCTCGCGGATCTTGGCCTCGATCAACCCCTGTTCCTCTTTGGCGGCGCTGTAGTCGGCATTCTCGGAAAGATCGCCGTGGCCACGCGCGATCTCGATCGCACGGCTATTCGCCGGACGATCGACATCCTTCAGCCGTTTGAGATGGGCCTTCATCGCGGTGAACCCCGACGGGGTCATCGGAAACTTTTCGGACATCGCGAAGGGTATTCGTACCGCTAGGAGGCACCGGTCGCAACGTTCACGGACAGGTCCGTTCGCAGTCCGGCTTGTTCGAGTCGCCGCCCGCGGTCACCGCGCCCCGATCGTGATCAGGACGCCGGCGCTGGTCGGCGTGACGGTGGGGGTCACGATCACGGCATCGCGCTGCTGCCTGCGATCGCGACGAATCAGGTAGAAGCCGACGACACCAGCGGCGACCGCGCCGAACACCAACAGGTTACCGTAGAGAGCCTTCTTGCCGGCGTCGTCCTCGAGCGCCTCGAGGCGCTGGAAGTCGTCGACCGTGTTGGTGGGGAGGTCGTCGATGTCGCCCTGCTTCTTCGACTTCTCGTTCCACAGCGTCAACCCGCCGATCAGCAGGACGCCCGACCCGATCAGCGCCGTGATGCCGAGCGCGCGATCAGTGCGAGCCTGGCGCTTCGGGGGCGGGAGCTGCTCCTTCGGTTGGCACGTGCCATCTGGACCGGGGATGGCGTTATCGGGGCACGTCACGATCGGCTTGGTGCCGAACAACGGGCCGATCGCGGGCTCGATCTTTTCGCCAGGATCGGTTGCCGCGATCGTCGTGGTGACGTCCTCGGGCGGCGCCTCCTTCACCTTCTTGCGGATCACCACGGTGACTTGCCCGTCCTTGAGGGTCGCCGTGCCCCACACCAGCTCGTCGACGCTCAGCGTGGTGCGGACGCTCTCGGCGCACTCCGGCGTCGCGGGATCGCACCCGACGGCAGCGGCGGTCTCCGCGAACGTGGCGCCGCCGACCTGCACCGTGTTCTCGCCGGCGCCCGACTTGACGACCCGCTCGACGGCGGCCGCGATCGCGGTACGCAGCACGGAATCCGCGTCGCCGTCGATCGGCATCACCATGATCGACACCGGCGCCGCGGCGGCCTGCGCGGTCATCGTCAACACGAGCACGCACGCGAGCCACTGTCTGATCATTTCTTGAGCCTCTCGATGCGATCGCGAATCGCCTGCGCGTCGCCGGCACCGGGGGCGATCGCGAGGTAGCGCTGGAATGCGGAGATTGCCTGCGCCTTGGCGCCTTGCTTCTCGTAGGCGATGCCGAGCCCGCGCCATGCCGGTGTGTGGCCGGCGCTCACGGCGGTGGCCTTCTTGAAGCTCGCCACGGCAGCGCTGTACTTACCGGTGGCGAGCTCGCGCACGCCGTTCGCGGTCAGCTCCGCGAGGTTCGCTTTTGGCGGCTGCGGCTGTGGTGGCGGCGGCTGCCGCACCGGGGCATCGGCCGTGCGCGCATCGCGCGGCGTGGTCTGGGTGGCATCCGGCGAGAGCTCGACGCCGGCGTCGGGCTCCATCTCGATCTCGGTATCGGCCACGGGCGCTGCGTCCGCGATGGCTGCGTGGTCGGCATCCGGCACCACGGCGGCGATGCGATCACTGCCGCTGCTGCCGCTGCCGCTGCCGCTGCCGTGATCGGCGACGACGCTGCTGCCGCCGCTGTTGCCGCTGCGGCTGCTGCTGCCGTTGTCAGCACCACCGGCGTTGTCGACGATCGGGTCCTTGGTCT
>JACCYD010001024.1 GCA_013696695.1 Deltaproteobacteria bacterium
AGCCAGGAACGCGTCGTAGAACGTGGACTTGCCGCCCCCGTTGGGGCCGGCGAGCACGAGGAGCTGCGGCGTCACCGCAGCTTGGGCTTTCTGGTCCGGACCACGCGAATCTTGCCCTTCGCATCAAGGCCGTGGGCGACAGGATTGCGGCGCTGGATCAATTCCGCCGCTTTTGCTCGGCCTTCGGACGTCGTGGCCAGTGACACGCGCGCTTGTAGGTCCGCGTCATAGCTACGTGTCTTGAGACGTTGCACCGTCGTAGCCAGAATCGCGTCTTCCACTACTTGGCCGAGCCGTGCCCAGTGTTCCACTTGCTCGGTCAACGAACGATCGAGAGTCGCGGCGACTGCGCGCGCGCGGATCGTCAGGTCACCACTGAGTCGGACAGGGATGCCGTTCGCCATAAGGCTGAATGTAGCAGTTTGCTACACGAGGAAATAGTCAAAACACGAGCCGTCGATCGGTCAGGCTGCACGGCAGCTCGGCGGGAACGTCGACGTCCACGCAACCAGCGAGCAGTGCGATCCAGAGAGCGAGCGTTCGGATCACTTGGGAGCCTCCGGCGTTCCGAACTTCGGCCGGAGCGTGCCGGTGCCTGTGGTCTGCGGCCGCGTCGGCTCGCTGGGGTTCGTCGAAGTCATGGGCGGCTTGGTGACCGGCGGCTTGGTGATCGGCGGCTTGGTGACCGGCGGCTTGGTGCTGATCGGTGGGTTCGCGGTTCCTGCGACAGGTTTGACGTTCGATTGCAGCTCGACCGTCTCGGTGTGATCGCGATCGGTCGCGAGCTCGACGCGCGTGTCCTCGTGGCCTTCGAGCTTGAGGACATAGACGGCGGTGCCGGCGGTCGGCGACATCGTCTGGCGGAACGGCGTCTTACCCACGCGAAGTCCGTCGACGAATCGGTACACGGCTGCACCGGTCGGATCCGACTCGATCACGAAGGTGATCAAGACACTCGCGTCGTGAACGCTGGCAGCTGCGTCCGCGGGGATGGCGATCGGTGGCGACGCATGCGGAGACGAGGGCTCGTTGCCGCCGCGCGAGACGGCGTAGAAGATGCCGCCGATCGCGAGCACGCCGATCGCACCACCGATCGCGATTGGCGCGCGGCGCCACGAGGATGGCGGAGCCGGCGAGATGGATTCCGCCGCGGTTGCGCCAAGAGTCGTCGAAAGACCCGTCCTGGGCGGATCGATCGCAGCGGCGACAGCCCGCGGCCGAGTCGGGGCAGGTGCCGGAGCCGTTCCGGGCACCGTGGCGGCAGGATTGGGCTTCGCTCGCGCCTCACCCCCGCATGTAGCGAGTGCGTCGGCCAGCTCCGCCATCGACGCGAACCGCTCCGCCGGCTCCTTGGCGAGACACCTCATGATCGCGGACTCGAGGTCGTTCGGCGCATCGGGTGCATATGACCGCAGCGCGGGCGGTGCCTCGAACATGTGCGCGGCGATGATCTGCGCGAGGCTTCCCGAGGATGCAGCGAACGGCGAACGACCACCCACCATCTCGTAGAGGATGCAGCCGACCGAGTAGACATCTGCGCGCTGATCGACCTGAGCGGCGCTCTTGCACTGCTCGGGGGACATGTACATCGGCGTCCCCATCACCGATCCGGTGCGCGTCTGGAGCCCCGCTTCCTCGGCGGCGAGCTTCGCGATCCCGAAGTCGAGGACCTTCACGCGATCTCGACCCGCGGACTCGACATCCGGGATGAGATAGACGTTGTCAGGTTTGAGATCGCGATGAACGATGCCGCGCTGGTGCGCCGCTCCGCACGCGTTCGCGATCTGGCGACCGATCGAGATCACGCTCGCCGTATCGAGCGGCCCTCCGCGAAGTCGCGATGCGAGGCTCTCGCCGTCGAGAAACTCCATCAAGATGAACGCGCACCCGCTCGCGTGATGGCCGAAGTCGAAGACGTCGACGATGCCAGGGTGCTTGATCATCGTGGCGGAGCGTGCTTCGTTGAAGAAGCGCTGGATGATCTCGTCGTTGCTCGATAGCTCGGCGTGGAGGAACTTGACGACCGCCTTCTTGTTCAGCAACGGGTGCGTCGCCACGTAGACGACGCCCATGCCGCCCTGACCGAGCTTGGTCTCGACGCGGTAGCTGCCGACGATCTCTCCGATCACGGGCGTGCCCGCAGAACGTGGAGCTTCGTGCCGCTCGCCCACACCAGATCCGCGGCACCGTCGCCGTCCAGATCGGCAAGGGTAGGAGCCGACGGGAACTCAGCCGCGAACGGGTCGCCGCTCGACGCCACCCGGAGCGGCGGAAGGATGTTGCCGCCGTTGTTGCGAACCACGCTGACGTGGATCTGTCGCCGCGTGGCGACCGCGACGTCGAGGTCGCCGTCGGCATCGACATCACCGATCGAGATCGAGCTCGGCTCCTCGCCACCAGCATCGAACACGGTACGGGTCGGCGTCAGGCCGGTGCCATCG
>JACCYD010001043.1 GCA_013696695.1 Deltaproteobacteria bacterium
GGGCAATAGCCCGCTGGCGCAGCGTCACAAGGCCGCGCTCGCGAAGGCTCGCCACGCCGCGGGCATCGCCGCCCTCCGCGCCGGCAACGGGCAGCGTGCGGTCGAGCTCCTCAAGGCCGCGGTGAAAGACGATCAATCGCTCGCGACGCGCTGCGATCTCGCGATCGCCTCGGTCGCGGCCGGCGATCCGAACGCGGTCAATCTGCTCAAGACCATCACCGGCCAGAGCTGCCCGTTCCCGCCGCCGGCCGACACGCAGGCCGCGCCGATCCTCGTCGCGTTCAGCGAAGGCTTGAACCCACGCCGCGCCGGCAAGTCGCTCGACAAGCTCACCGCTCTCGGCGGCAAGTCGACGGGCCCAGCGGCGGTGCTGCTCAACACCTCGATCCGCGTCGTCGCGCTCGAAGCCGCGCGCGAAGCGTTCAACACCGGTCAGCTCGCAGCTGCGCGGCGCTATCTCACGCAGGCGCGCAACGCGAACGCGCGCGTCGGCAACGACGAGGTGCTGCACAACCTCGCCGCGCTCGATCTCGCCGAGGGCAAGGTCGACGCCGCGATCGCGCAACTCGACAAGCTCGCGGGCAAGCTGCCCGAGGCGCTCGTCAACCTCGGCATCGCCTACGATCGCAAGGGCGAGCCGCAGAAGGCGCTCGATGCGTGGCGCCGCGCGAAGCGAGCCGGCGCGCGGTTCGCGCCGCTCAACGACTGGATCGAGTCGAAGGAGCGCATCTATGGGCCGTAGGCTTGGAATCATCGCAGCAGCACTCCTCCTCGCGTGCTCGTTCGCGCACGCGGAGAACGTCACGGTCGGTGTGTTCGCGCCGAGCGCCCCATTTCCGTCGACGACAGCACGCGTCGATCTCGCCTCGCGCCTCGGCGATCATCTCGGCAAGGCGCTCGGTGGCACCGGCACCGGTCGCGTCTACGCACGCGCGGGCGATTTCGGCGCGGCGGTCAAATCCGGCGAGATCAAGATCGCGCTCGTCGACGCCGCGTACCTCTCGGGGCAGGGCGGCTACACCGTGATCGCGGGCGCCGTCCTCCGCGGCGGTGAGACCACGCAGGGCTGGCAGCTGATCGCGAAGTCCGGCAAGACGATCGGCGACCTCAAGGGCAAGAAGCTGATCGTCCCCACCAACGGCGGCCGCGAGACCGACTTCGTGATGAACGTGATGCTCGGCGGCGAGGTCGCGCGCGATCACTTCTCCAAGATCGAAGCCGCCCCCGACACCGCCTCCGCACTCGCCGCGCTCGGCCTCGGTCGCGCAGACGTCGCCGTCGTCCCCGTCGGCGTCGATCTCCCGGCGGGCGCATCGACGATCTTCACGCTGCCGGCGATCGCCGGGCCCGTGCTCGTCACCTACGGGGGTGTCTCGGCCGCCCAGCGCCAGACCTTGGCCACCGCCGCCGCAGGCTTCAAGGGCGATGGCATCGTCGGTGGCTTCCGCGGCGATGGCGATGGCGTCCGCGCGATCGCCCGCCGCTACGGTGTCGCTATCAAGCGCGGCGTGCTGGCCGTGCCCGCCGTGCGGCTCGTCGTCGGTGATCTGGTCGAAGGCCGCTCGTTCACGATCGAGCGGACGCCACCCGTCACGTTCACGCTCGCCCCCCGCTGACGAGATCGTCATCGAGGCCGCGCGCAGTCGCCGAGTGCCACGATGGACCGAATCGCCGTCGTGGTTTGCTTCAGCCTCGGTCGGGGCGCTCGCCCTGCGGTCCCTCGCACTGGAGGTCTCGTGATCCGAACGACACGCACGAATCGCCGTGCTTCGCTTCGGCCTCGGTCGGCGTTCCTCGCGCAGCGGAGCTCGCCGAGAGCCACAAGGCGAGCGACACGCACGTCGTCGTGGTTCGCTTCAGCCTCGGTCGGGGCGCTCGCCCTGCGGTCCTTCGCGCAGCGGAGCTCGCCGAGCGCCACGACGTCGCCACTGATCTCCGACCCGAGCCGCGGAGGCGCGCGGTCGGGAGATCTCGATCGCGTGTGCTGCGCGCTCGTCACGCTCCGTGCGCGCTGGCCCGCGTCGGGCGAGAGCGCCCCTCCCTCGGAGCACCAGCCGGAATAGGTTGTCGATCGAAGACTCCGCGCTCGTGCGAACGCGTCAAGGCGCGAACGCCAACCGAGCTGCTCTTCCGGACTCGCGCGGACGCGTCAAGGCGCGAACGCCAACCTCGAGCTGCTCGTTCGCTCCGCGCGGGCTGGCCCGCAATGAGCGAGAGCATCTTCTCCTCAAAGAAGAAGCTCGTGATCGAAGACTCCGAGGTCCCGCGAACGCGTCGAGGCGCGAACGCCGAGCTTTCGAATCGGCGCTGACGGTCAGCTCGAACTAGATTTGTGAGTCTGCCAACAACTCGGTCCCACGTGGGACTGGCACATAAGGGAAAGAGGAGAGAGGGGAAGGAGGGAGCCACTGATCGCCATCCATCCATCGCGATCGCAATCGCCGCCGCGATCGCAATCGCCATCGCCGCCATCGCCATGGCCCTCGCCATCACCATCGACTGACGTAGGCCACCGTGCGCCGGTGGTGAGCGCCGCGAAGATGAGCACCGAGATCGACGTGAGCACACCACGGCGAAGTTCGACATTCGCAATGACGCCGCGAGCGCCGACGAGATGGAACACGATGTCCGTCGCGGCGAGACCACATGAGCCCGCAGGGCGCGCCGGCCGAGCCGTGCGCGGCGTCTATCCGTGTTGGGCGCGCGAAGTTTTCAAACTTTGTCCTTGACGAACTTTGGGGCGCACTCGACGGAGCTCCTCGCCGGCGGCGCTGATGTTGCGCGAGATGCGCTGTGTTTTGCGGAGCACGATCTGTCGCTCGCGAGGTAAATCCTCGACGAAAAACCGAAGAACGTGTCGTGGAGCGCGATCTGCGAGGCCGAAAATCTGCGTGGTAATGGTGCGGCATGCACGCGTGTAGAGCGTGCGTGGAGGTTGCGATGAATCACACGTTGAAGCCCCAGGTGACGGTGACGGTGACGGAAGCGGATTGGAAGGCACTGCATGCGATGCTTCGCGAGCTGGCGCGGCAACGCGTCGCGCTCGAGGCGCGCGAGGCCGACTACCTGGTCGAGGCCGACGACACGCATCTGTATCGGCGGTTGGGCTACTCGACGATGGCCGAGTACATGGAACGCGAGCTCCACTACAGCCCGCATGCGGCGAACGAACGCCTGCGCGTCGCACGCGAGCTCGCGGCTCTCCCACTGATCGCCGAACAGTTTCGTGCGGGCGAGCTCTCATTCTCGGCGGTGCGCGAGCTGACTCGCGTCGCGACGCCGGACAACGAGGAGAAGTGGCTGACCACGACGCACGGCAAGACCGCTCGCGATGTCGAGCGAATGGTCGCCGGCTTGCGCCGCGGCGATGGACCTGGCGCCGAGCCCGATCCAAGGTTGCTGACAACTCGCATTGTCCTCGAGGTGCCGGTCGAGGTCGCCGCGCGCTACCGGCGCCAGCGCACCGCGCTCGACAAGGAGCGAGGCGAGCGCGTTTCCGACGGTGAGGCGCTCGACCTCTGGTTGCGTGGCGCCGATGGGCCGTGCAACGACGTTACGCCGCCGGCGGTGCAGCTCGCGGTGACGACGTGCAAGGCATGCAAGCAGGGCTTCGTATCGGCAGACGGGGCGATGCAACCAATCCACGAAGACACGGCGGAGCTCCTCGGCTGCGACGCGGTTCACATCGGCGATCTCGAGTCGGACGACCACTCGCGCCCGAGCCCCACGATCCCCGCAGCGATCCGACGCAAGGTCTTTCACCGTGACGGGTTCGCGTGCGTGGTGCCGGGTTGCCGCGCGAAGCGAAACCTCGACGTCCATCACATCGAGTTTCGTTGCCACGGCGGCAAGCACACGATGGAGGTCTGCTGCGTCCTGTGCAGCGGCCATCACCGCCAGCTTCACGACGGTCGCCTCGAGATCGCGGGCAGGGCGCCAGAGCTCACATTCAGGTTTAGGCCCGACGGTGACGTCGAGACTGCGATGACAACGCTCGGTCCCACGTGGGACTACGCGGGCGAAGGCGACGTGCCGATCGGCGACGCGGAGGAACGCCGGTAACCGCAGCGTCCGACGTCATCGATCTTCGATCGAATCCCAGCGGAGCGCGAAGCTGCTTGCTGGCGCGGGCAGTCCGGCAGTTCCGCACTGCGTCGACCATCGCGATCGGGGCTAAACACGGGAAGGCCTCGCCTGACGGGCAGATTCCATGTGAGCTGCCGACAACCCTCCTGCGACAGACGCGAATCCGACCGAGTAGGTTCGGTCGGCGGTCGTGCCTTGACGCGTTCGCGAGCGCGGACACAGTCTTCGATCAACAAGCTCTCGGGGCGCCGGTGCGGACCATCGATCTGCGTGACGCTCCCGGACCGCTTCCGCTCACGCCGGGGTAGGGTGCGCGGGTGATCGACGTCAGTGGTTATCCCGCCCACGTGAAGACACTGCAGACCGGCTACGAGGCCGCGCTTGCTGCGCATCAGTACGATGCGGTGGTGCTGTGCAGCGGCACGGCGACGACGCGCAATCGCTTCGACGATCAGTACTGGCCGCTCAACCCGACACCGGCGTTCTTGCATTGGCTGCCGCTGTTCGAGGCCGACGCGTACCTCGTCGTCCGCCCGGGCAAGAAGCCGATGCTGGTGCGCACCGTCGTCGACGATTTCTGGGAGACCACCGCGCCGCCGGAGAGCGATCACTTCTGGGGCCAGGTCGAGGTCGTCGAGGTGGCGCCCGGCCGCGCCGGCGATGCGTTGCCGGGAGGTAAGGTCGCGGTAATCACGCGCGATCCGGGGTCGTCACCGCCGGGCGAGGTCAATCCGCCCGAGCTGATCACAGCGCTCGATCTGCTGCGCACGCGGAAGACCGCATACGAGATCGAGTGCCTTGCCGAGGCGAGCCGGCGCGCCGCGCGCGGGCACGCTCCCACCGAGAAGCAGTTCCTCGGCGGCTCGCCGTCGGAGCTCGAGGTTCATCTCCAGTATCTCCTCGCATCCGCGCAGGACGATTCGTGGGCGCCCTACAAGCACATCGTCGCGATCGGAGCGCACTCGGCGGTGCTGCACTACGTCGCGTACACCAACGAGCGCGTCGCGGGCGACACGTCGCTGCTGGTCGACGCCGGCGCGAAGTGCCTCGGGTACGGCAGCGACATCACGCGCACGTACGTCCGCGGCAGCGGCGCGGGCGCGAAGAAGTTCGGGGAGCTGATCGCGCACGTCGAGGCGGTGCAGCAGGAGATCATCCGCCGCATCGAGCCGGGCATGGAGTACGAGGCGCTGCACGACGACACCCACCGGCTGCTCGCGGTGGGGCTCCGCGACCTAGGAATCGGCAAGGGCACGCCCGAGGAGCTGGTCGACAAGGGCGTCACCCGCGCGCTGTTTCCGCACGGCCTCGGCCACTCGCTCGGCGTCTGCGTGCACGACGTCGGCATGAAGCCGCGGCTACCGCGCCCGGATAACAAGTTCCTGCGCAACACGAGCGTGATCGAGGCCGGGCAGGTGTTCACGATCGAGCCCGGCATCTACATGATCGACGGGCTGCTGAAGCCGCTGGCCGAAGATGCCAGCGCCAAGGGCCTGGTCGACTGGAAGCTCGTCGACGAGCTGCGCCCGTTCGGCGGGGTCCGGATCGAGGACAACGTGGTGGTCCAGGCCGCCGGGACCCGCAACCTGACCCGCGAGGCGTTCGCTGGCATCGGGTGACCACGTGCCGTATGTTCCGGCCGTCATGAGTCGCTTTGTTCGCCTAGGAATCGCCAGCTTGTTGCTCGTTGCTGCCTGCCAGAAGGGCGGCTCCGACGACAAGAAGAACACCCAACCGAACCCGTTCCGCACCGACACCGGGTCGGGCTCGGGGTCGGCCCCGCCGCGCCCGAAGGCGCAGCAGGTGACCCCACCGTTCGACATCAAGACGCCGCCGGCCGACGCGGTGAAGACGTCGACCGGTCTGATCTACAAGAAGATGCTCACCAACGACGGTGGTATCGCGGCGAAGAAGAACGACACCGTGTTGATCAACTACACGGGCTGGCGGCAATCGACCGGCGAGACGTTCTTCACGAACAAGGGCCGCGGCCAGCCGATGCCGCTCAACCTCGCCACCACGGCGCCCGGCTTCACCGAGGCGATGCAGCTGATCAAGAAGGGCGAGAAGGGCGTGCTGTGGGTGCCGCCGTCGATCGGCTACAAGGGCGCGCCGCAGGCGAACGCCGAGACGCTGGTCTACGAGGTCGAGGTCATCGAGATCCAGCCGGCGCCGGAGATTCCGGCCGATGTCGGCGCACCGCCGGCGACCGCGCAATCGTTGAAGAGCGGCATCAAGCTCGTCAAGCTCAAGCCCGGCACGGGTAAGGAGCCCGCGCGGTACTTCGACACCGTGACGTTCAACTACACGGCGTGGGACTCGAGCGGAAAGATGTTCGACTCGACGGAGATGCGGAAGCGTCCTGCCGCCGTGCCGCCGTTCCGGCAAGCGAAGGCGATGGAAGAGATGCTGACGTCGATGGTGGCGGGCGAGCGCGTGCGGTTCTGGGTCGAGGCCACGAAGATGGCCAACAACGGCAAGCCGCTGCCGGGCATGCCGCAGGGCGTGCTCTGCTACGAGGTCGAGGTGCTCTCGATCGAGAAGGGCACCGCACCACCGCCGGCTCCGGCGAACGTGGCGGCCGCGCCGGCCGATGCGAAGAAGACAGCGAAGGGCGTGTCGTACGTCGTGCTCAAGGCCGGCAAGGGTGGCCCGAAGCCCTCGGCCACCGAATCGGTGAAGGTCAACTACACGGGCTGGCAGACCGACGGCCGGATGTTCGACTCGTCGGTCGTGAAGGGGCAGCCTGCGGAGTTCTCGCTCGGCGGGGTGATCGCCGGCTGGACCGATGGCATCCAGGTGATGTCGGTCGGCGACAAGATGCGGTTCTGGATCCCCGAGGAGCTCGCCTACAAGGGCGCGCCGGGCCGCCCACAAGGCATGCTGGTGTTCGACGTCGAGTTGCTCGAGATCAAAGCCGCGGCGGCGAAGCCCGATGCCCACGGCAAACCCTCGGCCGAGTCGCAACCCGCACCGTCGGATGTCGCGGCGCCGCCCGCCGATGCGAAGAAGACCGAGAAGGGCGTCTCGTACAAGGTGCTCAAGCAGGGTCCGGGCGGCCCGAAGCCCAAGCCGACCGACAGCGTCACGGTGCATTACACCGGCTGGCAGACCAACGGCACGATGTTCGACTCGTCGGCGAAGACCGGCAAGCCGGCGAAGTTCCGGCTCAACGGCGTGATCGCCGGCTGGACCGACGGGCTCCAGCAGATGTCCGCGGGCGACAAGTTCCGGTTCTGGATTCCCGAGGAGCTCGCGTATCCCGGCGGTCAGCCGAGCGGCATGCTCGTGTTCGACGTCGAGCTGATCGAGATCGCGGGTAACTGATCCGGTGACGCCCGTCCTCGCGGCGTGGGGGTGGGGTGATGCGGACGTCACCCCCGTCGCCGGCGGGCTGATCAACCAGACCTTCGTCGTCCGCCGCGACAACACCGCGATCGCCGTCGTCCAGCGGCTGCATCCGATCTTCGCGCCGGAGGTCAACCTCGACATCGAGGCGATCACCGCGCATCTCGCCGCGCGTGGCGTGACGACACCGCGGTTGATCCGCACGCTCGATCACCAGGCGTGGATCGTCGACGGCGGTCACGCGTGGCGCGCGCTGACGTTCGTCGACGGCGAGACCGTGCATCGCGTGCCCAGCCCCGCGTGCGCCGAGTCTGCCGGCGCGCTGGTCGGTGCGCTGCATCGCGGCCTCGCGGATCTCGAGCACACCTACGCGTTCGCGCGCGTCGGCGTCCACGACACGCAGGCACACCTCGCGAAGCTGACCGCACATACATTGGCGCCAGGGGAATTTCCCGAGGCCCGCGAAGCGGGTGACCTCGCGCGCGAGATCCTGAACGCGGCATCAACACTCCCGCCGCTGCCGACTACGCACTGCCCGCGCCGGCACTGCCACGGCGATCTCAAGATCTCGAACCTGCTGTTCGTCGATGGCCGCGCGTCGGCGATCGTCGATCTCGACACCTTCGGATTGTCGACCATCGCGTACGAGCTCGGCGATGCCATGCGGTCGTGGTGCAATCCCAACGGCGAGGACGCCGGGTCTGTCACGTTCGATCTCGCGATCTTCGAAGCCGCGATCCGCGGCTGGCGGTCGACCGTACAGGCGGTATCCGCCGACGAGCAGCGGTCGATCGTGATCGGGCTCGAGACCGTATGTGTCGAGCTGGCGGCACGGTTTTGCGTCGACGTGTTTCGCGACGACTACTTCGGCTGGGACACCACCCGATTTCCTTCCCGCCGGGCCCATAATTTCGTGCGGTCACGGGGCCAGCTCGCCCTTGCGCTGGCGGTCCGGGAATCTCGGGATGCCGCCCTCGAGATCGTCCTGGGCTGAGCTTCGTCGGACGGTCAACATCGGGATCTTGCGTTCGCAGATTCTTCCTCGTGAGATCGCAGTTTTGGGCCTGCGGCCAAACCGCAGCTCGGGCTAGGGCTCGGGCTCGAGTGCATGGCCTCGGGAACTACCTGGCTCGGGCATCACTTGGCGAGCTTCGGATAGCCGGATCCCCTTTGTCGTCGGGTGGGGATGCGCTCTAATCACGAGATGCGCCTAGGTAGGGTCGGTGCCATCGCGGGTCTGTTGTTGATGACCGCGACAGCGGGTGCTGTGGTGCCGCGCAAACCCACGGCCCAGCAGCCGCGGATCGCCGCCGAGTCACTCACCGCAATGCCGGCCGCCAAGCTCGGTGGCAAGACGCTTCGCACCGATCGCGGCGTGCGGTTCAACGCGCGCGCGTCGGCGGGCTGGTCGCGGTTCGCCGCGCTCGCCGGTGGCAAGTGGCGCGCGTCGTGGGATCAGGCGACCGGCGTGCCGAGCCGGATCTGGGGCTCGGGCGTGCACGTGTTCGGCGCGAACGGCAACGCGCAGATCGCGGAGCGCGCCGCGCGCGCTTGGCTCGCCGCTCACCTCGATCTCCTCGCACCCGGCTCCGCAGTCTCGGATTTCGTGCTGGTGTCGAATCACGACGACGGCGATCAGCGGAGCGTCGGCTTCGTCCAGTACGCCGGTGGCAAGCGCGTGGTTGGCGGCCAGGTCAGCTTCCGCTTCAAGCGCGATCGCCTGTTCGTGATCGGCAGCGAGGCACTGCCCGACGTTTACGTGGAGCCGTTGCGCAGCAAGCCGATGGCACCTGCCGCGATGCTCGCGAAGGCCACCACGAATCTCCGCACCGAGCTCGCGCTGCCCAACGCACCGGTCAAGGTGCTCGGCGACGCCGTCGTGTTGCCGCTGATCGCCGACGATGCGGTGATCGGATATCGCATCGCGGTCCCGCACGAGATCGATGGCCGCGGTGATGGTCGCTATCTCGCCTACGTCGATCCAGCTTCCGGCGGCGTGCTCGCGGTGCACCAGCAGAATCGGTTCGCGAACGGCACCGTGCTGTACCGGACGGTCAACCGCCATCCCGGACGCGGCCGCGTCGACGTGCCTGCGCATCGCGCCCAGATCACCGTCGGTGGCGCGTCGCAAACCACTGGCGATAACGGCGCCATCTCGTGGAGCCCGGACATCGATCAGACGATCACCACCGCGGTGCTCGGCGACTTCGCCACGATCGTCAACAAGGCCGAGGGCGGCGTGCTTGCCACCGCGCAGCTCTCGATCTCGCCGGCGGGCAGCACGGTGTGGGACGCCACCGCCTCCGAGCACGACGACGCGCAGGTCTCCGCCTGGGTGTCGACGAACACCGTCAAGGACTACGTGCGGACGCACCTCGACGCCGGCATGCCGACACTCGACGACGCGATGACGGTCAACGTCAACATCGCGCAGACCTGCAACGCGTTCTACGACGGCAAGTCGATCAACTTCTTCGTCAAGAGCGAGAACTGCGACAACACCGCGCTCCTCGAGGACGTCGTGTTCCACGAGTTCGGCCACCACCTTCACAGCGTGCAGATCATCGAGGGCGTCGGCGCCTTCGACGGCGCGATGAGCGAAGGCGCCTCCGACTTCCTCGCCACGCTGATCACCAACGACTCCGGCATGGGCCGCGGCTTCTTCCTCAGCGACGCTCCGCTGCGCGAGCTCGATCCGGTCGGTAGCGAGAACGTGTTCCCGAACGACGTCGGCGAGATTCACAAGACCGGCATCATCTACGGCGGTGCGTTCTTCGATCTCCGCAAGGCGCTGTTTGCCAAGCTCGGCGAGCCCACCGGCCGCGCGCTGATCCACAAGCTGTTCCTCGCCACGCTGCGCCGCTCGGTGTCGATCCAGTCAGCGCTGATCGAGACGCTCGCCTCCGACGACGACGACGGCGATCTGACGAACGGCACGCCGAACGAGTGCGCGATCCGCGACGTGTTCGGCAGTCACGGCCTGCGTACCGCGACCGGCTCGATCCTCGCGCCGGGCGTGCTCGAGACCACCGCGCTTGCCACGGTCGTCCGCGTCGATCTCGAGGGCCTGTCCGAGCGCTGCGCTGGCGACGATATCCAGAGCATCCAGCTCGACTGGCGGCCCAGCTTCACCGCGTTGCCGGCGCCCGGGCTCGTCGTGATGGAGAAGGTCAACGACGCTCGTTACTTTGCGAAGCTGCCGCTCGCGATCGACGGCAGTGTGCTGTTCAAGGCGGTGATCACGTTCACCGATCAATCGCACCTCGTGCTCGCCGACAACTTCGCGGACCCCTACTACCAGGTCTACCAGGGTGCGACGACGCCGCTCTACTGCATCGACTTCGAGCAGACCAACCCGTTCGCCGATGGCTGGACCACCGAGACCACCGACGGATCGGAGACGCCGTGGGAGTTTGGCGTGCCCCCGGGCACCGGACCGAGCGATCCGCCGGCGGCGTTCACCGGCTCGAAGATCATCGGCCAGGTGCTCGGCGGCGATTACAACCCGAAGCAGTACTCGGTCCTCAGGATGCCGCCGATCGATACGCGGCAGTACAGCGACGTCCGCCTCCAGTTCCGCCGCTGGCTCGCCGTCGAGGATAGCGAGTTCGACAAGGCGCGCGTCACCGTCAACGGCCGCCAGGCGTGGATCAACTTCACGGCGAACAAGGGCCAGCGCTCGACGATCCACCACATCGATCGCGAGTGGCGGTTCACCGACATCAGCGTGTCGGGCTACGCGTTCGGCCACACCATCGACATCGCATGGGACCTGCAGACCGACGAGGGCTTGAACCTCGGCGGCTGGGCGATCGATGACGTCTGCGTCGTCGCGAACAAGAGCTCGATCTGCGGCGACGGCATCAAGAACCAGTTCGAGCTGTGCGACGACGGCCCGGCCAACGCGGACGTCGCCGGTGCGTGCCGCACGTACTGCCTGTTGCCGACCTGCGGCGACAATATCGTCGACGACGGCGAGGCATGCGACGAGGGCTTCGGCGGCACCCCGACGTGCTCCGCGGCGTGCGACATCCTCACGCCCGAGGAAGCTGGCTGCTGTTCGTCGTCCAGCGGTAGCCAGGGCGCGCTGGCGCTCGGCGCGCTCGTCGGATTGCTGATGTTCCGGCGTAGGCGTACGTAGGGCACGGACTTCGTTGCCGCGAAGCGGCGAGCCGAAGGCGAGGCGTCGATGCGGGCTTAACGTCGGCGGCGTGGCCGAGTCTGTTGGGGCATGAAGCTGATGCTTGTCCTCGCAGCCGTTCTCGCGTTCCCGTCCTTGGCCGGGGCCGACATCCTCAATCCTCCTGGTGGCCCGGTGTACGAGGATGACGCCGCAGAAGCCGACGTCCCGGTGATGCCGGCGAACAATCCGCGCATGGATCGCCCGCAGCGCATGGAGCGTCGCGACCGTGCTCCGCGCGATCCGCAGCGCGTCGCCAAACGACAGCAGCTGCGCCGCGCGCTGATCTCGCAGTTCGATGCGAACGGCGATGGTCGGCTCGGCCCGCGCGAGCGGATGCGTGCCGCGCGCGTGTTGCGCCGGATCGAGAATCGCCTGACGCAACCCCGTCAGGGCAATCGTGCCGGGCAGTACCGCAAGATCATGCAGCGCTACGACGTCAACGGCGACGGTCAGGTCGGTCCGAGAGAAGTGCCGCGCGGCGCCGCGGATCGGCTGCGCCGGTTCGACCGCAACCAGGATGGTTGGGTCGAGCCGGGCGAGCTGTGAGGATCGGCTCGCGCGATGCTCGCCTGTACGGAGACGAACGGGCTCGCAAGCTCGCCCTCGTGCCATTCGGCGTGCATCGCGTCACCTCGACCTGACACGCTTGCGCTCCTCGAATGCGCCCGGGCTATGATGTTCGTCATGCGCAAGCACCTGGGGGTCGCTGTACTCGTCTTGGCCGTGAGCGGCTGTTACGTCCGCGGTGGTGGAGGGCTCCACATTCGAGCGCACAACCCGCTCGCGACCGTGGCAGCGATCGCGGTGACCGCCGCCGTGATCGCCGCGTCGACGCCGCCACCGATCGTCGCCAGCGTCGAGTACTACGACTACGGCCACAACCCGGGTCACATCTGGGTCAACGGCCGTCACACGTACGTCAACGGCGCGTACACCTGGCAGGCCGGGTACTGGCAGCCGGAGCGGCAGAACCACTACTGGATCCAGGGCCACTGGGCAGCGCAAGGCAATCAATACGTGTGGGTCGACGGCCAGTGGGCCGCGCACCGCCAGGGCTACGTCTACGCCGACGGCTACTGGGACTATCGCAATAACGGCTACGTCTGGATGCCGGGCACGTGGCAAGTCGATCGCCCCGGTCACATCTACGTCGATGGCTCGTGGACCGTGTCCGGCGGTCGCCGCAGCTGGGTGCGCGGTGGCTGGCAGGTCGACGATGGTCGCCCGCAGTACAACAGCTACCGCGCGCGCCACGGCCGCGGCATCCAACGCCGCTACCGCTAAGGACAGGGATCGTCGAGCAGCCCGGGTGCCGGCACCGTCGGCACGCCATCGCGCAGGTACGTCGCGAAGAAGCAGCCGTACTGGTGCTTCACCGCATCGAGCTGGCGATAGATGTAGTGCGCGTCGATCAGACCGTCGCTCTCGTACTGGACGACGACGCGGGTCTTGCCGCTGACGTTCGCCGATACCGGATAGCTGGCGAAGCCGTCGAGCCCGTCGGTCGCGAGCGCCTGTTGCATCGTCGGCCAG
>JACCYD010001153.1 GCA_013696695.1 Deltaproteobacteria bacterium
GGGTTCGCGAGGTGAAGGGCGCCGGTCAGCGAGCCGTTGCCGCCGATCACCATCAACCCGTCGATGCCGCGCTTGGCGAGCACCGCGCGCGCCCGGTCGCGGACCTCGCGCTGGTGAAACTCCTTGCAGCGCGCCGAACCGAGCATCGTGCCGCCTTCGCGGAGGATCTGCCCGACGTCGTTGGGCGCGAGCTGCCTCATCTCATCCTCGAGCATCCCGCGATAGCCGCGCTCGATCCCGAAGACCTCCATGCCGAGCGACATCCCGACCAACGTCCCGGCGCGAACGGCGGCGTTCATCCCAGGCGCATCGCCACCACTCGTCAGGATTCCGATTCGTTTGCAGCCAGCCATCCCGCGACTCTACTAGCTTTTGCGTCGGGCCACCGTCGCGGCACCGCGCTTCGGCCGCTTCATCCAGATCGGCGCCTTGAGCTGGATGCCGAGATCGACGGTGGTCTCGTCGGCGCCGACCACGGAGAAGCTCGCTCGCGCATACACCGCGGCCAGCCCGACGGTGAGCTTCGCGCGCACCGTCATGCCGTGGTGCGTCGCACCTGCGACCCGTTCGCCGAAGTAACCGACGTCGACGCCGTAGATCGAGACGCCGGCCTCCGGACCGAAGCTCCAGCGCGCTCCCGTGGACAGCTCGCCGTTGCCATCGGCGAGCAGGTCTCCTTGCAGGCCGACCCACTCGCGATCGTCGTTGATATGCACGAACGTCATCACGCCGCCGACCAACGGCGACGCACCGCGCTCTCGCGCAAACGCGACGCCGCTCTCCGCGCCGAGCTTGAGATACCAGCCCTCGAGATGAATCCCGGCGAGCGGATCGGCAGTGGCGATCGCGGGCGACAGGGCGAGCGCCGCGATCAGGGAACCTCTCATCGCGCAACCCTAGACCATGCAGTTCGTCAGGTCGAAGGCACGTTCTGGCATGGTCGGGCGGTCGCGTTGGGCTAGACTGCCGAGATGCGCTGCGAACGGGAGGGGCCCGTCGTCACCGTCATCCTCGACCGACCTGCGCACAAAAACGCAGTCGATCGGGAGACGGCCGAACAACTGGCGGATGCGTTTCGCAGCTTCGATGCGGACGACACCGCGCGCGTCGCGGTGCTGCACGGCGATCACGGCGTGTTCTGTGCGGGCGCCGATCTCAAGGCGATGGCCACCGGCGCCGGCAATCGCGTCGAGCGCGATGGCGATGGGCCGATGGGGCCGTCGCGGATGCAGCTGTCGAAGCCGGTCATCGCGTCGATCGAAGGCCACGCGGTCGCGGGTGGCCTCGAGCTCGCGCTGTGGTGCGATCTGCGGATCGCCGGCGACGATGCGGTGCTCGGCGTGTTCTGCCGCCGGTTCGGCGTACCTTTGATCGATGGCGGCACGATCCGGCTGCCTCGGTTGATCGGCCTGTCGCGCGCCCTCGACTTGATCCTCACCGGCCGCGCCGTCGCCGCCGCCGAAGCGTTGTCGTTCGGCCTCGTCAATCGCGTCGTCGCGAAGGGCACGGCGCTCGCCGCCGCTCGCGAGCTCGCGCATCAGCTGGCGGAATTGCCGCAGGCGGCGATGCGCGCGGATCGCACGAGCGCATACCTCCAGCACGCACTGCCGCTCGAGGCTGCCTTGATGCAGGAGCTCGAGCTCGGTTCTCACGCGTTGCTCGAAGCGTTCCAGGGTGCACAACGATTCGCCGGCGGTGCCGGTCGTCACGGGAGGCCTGCGTGATTCGTTCGATCGTTCTCGGGCTGCTGATTGCTGCGACCATCGCGAGCTGCGTCGTCAACCGCTTGATGGGGCCACGGCTGACCGGCACCTGCGAAGGTGCCTGCGACCACTACATCTCGTGCAAGGCCGGCAAGGTCGACAAGGTCCAGTGTCGCAACGAGTGCCCCGGCGTGTTCGCGGATCGCGACTCGCTGATGGCGTTCGAGAGCCTGTCGTGCCCGAACGCCATCGAGTACGTCGACGGTAAATCCACCAAAGCCGCGTCGACGAAACCGCGATAGCATCGGGCCTGACCGCGCGGCGTCACATCGAGGCCGTATAGTGCGCTCGGCACAATGACGGAGGAGATCGTCCTCGATGGCACGGTAGAGCGGTTCGTCTACCGCGCTGAAGACACGGCGTTCACCGTCGCTCGCTTCGTCACGCCCACGCACGAGCAGGTCACCGTCGTCGGCGAGCTGTTCGGCGTGCAGGAGGGGTTGCCGCTCCGCCTGCGCGGGCAATGGGTGCAGGATCGCAAGTGGGGTCGCCAGTTCAAGGTCACCACCTATCAGCCGCGCTCACCGGAGACGCTCGTCGGTATCCAGCGGTTCCTGGGCGATGGCTTGATCCCCGGCATCGGGCCCGCCCTGGCGAAGGCGATCGTCGCCAAGTTCGGGCTCGAGACGCTCGAGGTGATCCACAAGGAGCCGCAGCGGCTGACCGAGGTGGTCGGCATCGGCAGCAAGAAGGCCAAGACCATCTCGTCGGCGTTCGCCGTGCAGCGGCACGTGCAGGACGTCATGGTGTTCCTGCAGGGCATCGGCATCTCGTCGGCGTTCGCGGTGCGGATCGCCAAGCGGTATGGCAACGATGCGATCAACGTCGTCAAGGCGAATCCGTATCGGCTCGCCCACGAGGTCCGCGGCATCGGCTTCCAGAAGGCCGACGCGATCGCGCAGAAGCTCGGGATCGCGCCCGATGCGCCGGAGCGGCTCGAGGCCGGGCTCCTCCACGCCCTCGAGTCCAGCGTCGAGGATGGCCACATGCACCTCCCCGACGACGAGCTCCTGAAAGCGGCCGCCGAGCTGCTCGCGGTGTCGCAGGATCCACTGCCGCCTCGCCTCGCCGCGCTCGAGGAGCGCCGGTTGATCGTGCGCGAGACGCTCGGTCATCGCGGCGCCTGCACGATGTTGCCGTGGGCGCATCAGGCCGAGGCCGAAGCCGCGCACTTGCTCGCCGAGATCACGCGCACGTCGGGCAAGCCGATGGCACTCGACGTCCATGCCGCGGTCCACGCCTTCGAGCACGTCACCGGCGTGTCGCTCGCGGAACAGCAGCGGCGCGCCGTCGAAGCCGCGCTGATCGACAAGTGCGTGGTGATCACCGGTGGGCCCGGCGTCGGCAAGACCACGATCGTCAAGGCGATCGTTCACCTGTCGCGGCTGGTGCAGCGCCGGGTCGCACTCGCAGCCCCGACCGGCCGTGCCGCGAAGCGGCTGAACGAGGCCACCCAATACGAGGCCACCACGATCCATCGCCTGCTCGAATACAACCCGCACGAGGGCGGCTTCGTGCGCACCAAGCAGAACCCGCTCGAGGTCGACATCGTCATCATCGATGAAGGCTCGATGGTCGACTCGCAGCTGTTCCATGCGCTGCTCGTCGCGATGCCTGCGAGCGCGCAGCTCGTCCTGGTCGGCGATATCGACCAGCTCCCCTCGGTGGGCGCGGGTGCCGTGCTGCAGGACGTGATCGCCTCCGAGGCCGGCACCGTGATCCGGTTGACCGAGATCTTTCGTCAGGCGGCGGCGAGCAAGATCGTCCTCTCCGCGCACGCCATCAACAGCGGCGAGCTGCCGGATCTCGACACCCCGGCAGACACCACCGATTTCTACTTCATCAATCGCGAGGATCCCGAATCTGCACGCCAGACCATCGTCGAGCTGGTCGCCGAGCGCATCCCGCAGAAGTTCGGGCTCGATCCGATCACCGACGTCCAGGTCCTCGCGCCGATGCATCGCGGCGAGCTCGGCACGCAGATGCTGAACCACGCGCTGCAGGAGCGCCTCAACGCCTCGAATGCCGGCAACGAGCTCACCCGCGGCGATCGCGCGTTCCGGCGCGGCGACAAGGTGATGCAGCTCAAGAACGATTACGACAAGGGCGTCTACAACGGCGACATCGGTGTGGTCACCACGATCGATCGCGAAGAGGGATTGCTGCGCGTCGATTTCGACGGCCGCGTCGCGCCGTACGAGCGCTCCGAGCTCGATCAGCTCGCGCACGCGTACGCGGTCAGCATCCACAAGTCGCAGGGGTCCGAGTATCCGGCGGTGGTCATCCCGATCGCCACGCAGCACTTCATGATGCTGCAGCGCAGCCTGCTCTACACCGCCGTCACACGCGGCAAGCGCCTCGTCGTGCTCGTCGGTAGCAAGCGCGCGGTCGCGATGGCCGTCCGCAACGCGGATGCGAAGCGTCGCTACACGTGGTTCGCCGAGCGCATGCGCGGCACCCTCGCAGCCGATTAGTCAGCTCGACGATCCTCGGCACGGACCCGCAGGTGGCTCGCGCGTGCGAGCGCGTCCCACCAGCGCGCGCGTCTTACAGCGCGCGGGTCGGTGCAGCCATCCAGGCGAGCACTGGGATTCGACGGTGAGGGATGTCCGGTATTCGGACAGAGCCTCGACGGAGTACACAAAGGGCTCCCATCGCCGAGATGTATATACGGTATATACGAAGCCGGGTCGGGCCCTTGGTTGTGATAGCCGGCGAGTGGCGCCGCTCCAACGGGTCTCGGCGCAGCGCGAGCAAAGGTAGTGACGATCGCGATCAGCAGGTCGGCTGCAACGACTACGAGATCAAGCCCAGCGCGGATGCCGATCGGCTTGAGATCGAGCCGTCGCCGGGGGTCCCACGCCGCGTGGCGCATCCGACCAATGCCAGACACATCACGATCCCAACGATCCCCATCACCTCCACGGTACACGCCCCTCCGATTCTCGATGACGAAC
>JACCYD010001097.1 GCA_013696695.1 Deltaproteobacteria bacterium
GCGCACATCATGTCGCCGGTCGAAGCATGACTCGGGTAGGTGGTCGCGCGCGCCTGCGCGGGCGTGTCGTCGTCTTCACGCGGATCGTCGGCGCATGTCGGCGACGGAGGCCCGCCGCCACGCAACACGATGATGTAGTTCTTGATCGTCGGGGATGCTCGCCGTCGTCGGCGGAGATCACGAGCGTGTGGCGGGTGACGGCGCGTTGCTCGACGGTGGGGCACCAGCTCCAGGTCGCCGACAAGCCGTCGCGTTGATCGAGGGTGGCGCCGCCGATCTCGTCGAGGTGTGCGAGCTGGACCTGCGTCGAGTCCGGATCTTCGACCACGACCTCGACCTCGAGGCACGGCGAGACATCGAGGTCGAGCGTGGTGCCACTACCGAGCGGCGCGCGAAAGATCGGGGCGGTGATCGGATCGACGACCGTGATCGTCACCGTGATCGTGGTCTCGAGCGCGCCATCCGAGACCACAAAGTCGATCGCGTGCTCTCCGAGGTCACTCGCGAGCGGGGTCCACCGGAACACGCCGGAGCCGCTCGGCGTCAGCGCGATGGTGGCGCGGGTGTCGAGATCGGCGAGGTCGAGCGCCTCGAAGCGATAGCTCAGGCGATCGCCATCGGGATCGGTGCCGTCGAGATCGAGGACGAGCTCGGTGCCGACGACGGCGACCGGATCGCCGACGTTCACGAGATCGGGAGCCGTGCCCGCGACACAACCTGTGACCAATGCAACGAGCGCGAGTCCTCTCACAGCGTCGGGTCTGTAGCGCTGCGATCGATCGGGGTCAATGGCGCGACTACCCGTCAGTTGCTGACCCGGCGAGACCGGAAGGTTCGCGCAGTTAACCGCGTGGTCGCGGATACGGTTCGTACGACCAAGACCGGGATTTGCCAGCCATTCTCGTACCGCATGATCACGCACGGAGCAGGCAACTTGTGCCTGACCCCTTAGGCGAGCCAGCTGGTCGCGACGACAGCGAGGACGACCACCGGGAACAACGCGATCGCACACGCCATCACGTAGGTGCGAATCGGGACCTTGGAGAATGCCAGCGCATACGACAGCGGTGGGTTGAACCACAGGATCAGGCGGAGCACGAGCACGCTGCGAAACGGGTGCGACTCGAGCATGTTGAAGACCTGCGCGAGCCGGCGGTTCTTCGGCGTCCACGTCGCCTCGGTCTTGCGCAACTTGCGCGCGACCACGAACGGAACCGTCACCGCGAGCAGGCCGCCGCCATAGCCGAGCACCAGGCCGAGCCACGGCCCGAAGGCCAGCCCGCCGCCGATCACGAAGGCGATGCCCGGCAACCCGACGAACGAGCCGAGCACGAAGGCCAGGACGAACAGGGCGGGGGCAGCCGGACCCAGCGAATCCAACCAGTCGCGCACGCTGGTGGGGGTCACGGCGCCGGTGCGCCACAGATAGATCGCACCGGTCACGAACGCCACCCCGAACACGCCGAGCACGGCGCGACGGATGGTTCGTGACGACATGCGCCGCAGTGAACCCCAGGAGCCGGCTGGCGGTCCACCGATAGATCGTGTCGTGTTCTGTCAGTGAGGCATCGGGAATGCCGGTTGGGCCTCGCGTGTCATGCTCGTCACGTGCGTGCGGTGCTGGCAGGTCTCGTGGTCGCGATCGGATGTGGCGATGCGCCGTCTTCCGACGATCAAGCCAAGCCCACGGCGGTGATCGCGCGGCTCGATCTGCCGGCGCTCGACGAGTCGGCGCGCGTGCTGGTGCTCGCGAATGCCAAGCCGGCCGCGCTGCTGTGGATCGCGCCGAACGGCAACATCACGATCGGCAAGACCGGCCCGACGTGGGACGGTGACATCACGCCGACCTCGCGCGAGACGGTCGAGATCGGTGCGCTTCGTCGCACGGTGCTGCACGCGATCGCCGATGCCGGAGGGCCGCGGGCCGAAGCAGCGCGTCTCGGGTTTCTCGCGCTCGACCGCGACATCGCACTCGCGGGCCGCCGCGCGAGCTCGCGGATCGCCACGCGCGATCTGGTGATGGGCGGCAACTCCGATCCGATGCTGGCCGCGCCCGGTCGCTTGGCTTCCACCGAAGCCGTCGAGCTCGCGAAGGTCGATCGCCTCGCACCTCTGGTGATCGCGACGCCGAGTGCACCTGCCACCGCGATCGCACGCGCGATGCAACACACCGGCGGCGTGCTCGCGGTCGATCATCTCGGCAAGCTCGCCGCGTTGACCGTCGCGTTCGAGCGCGAGCGCGATCGTTCCGTGGCGGGCACCGGATCGTGGCTCGAGGTGTTCACCGATGCCACCGGGCTGCATCTGGTCGTTCAGCCCGCGGGCACCGTCGTGATCGTGCCGTGGGCCGGTGCGGCGATCGATCGCGCGGCGTTGCGCATCGCCTATCGCAGGCTCGATCTCCAAACAGCGCCGATCGACGTGGTCGTGCGCGACGACACCACAGCGCAGACGCTGGTCGACATCCTCGCGGCGCTCGCGGCGGCGGAGATCCGGCCGGCCGCCGTGGTCGCCGGACCGTCGACCGCGGAGGAACGCAAGACGCAGCTCGCGGCCGCGAGAGCTGGCC
>JACCYD010001099.1 GCA_013696695.1 Deltaproteobacteria bacterium
CCGCCTTCGCGAGCATCGGCGCGTGCGTCGAGGCGGCGTGATCTTGCGGTACCGCCGTGGCTGTGCCGGCAGCAAGGCGCTCGATCGCCTCGAGCATCGCGGCAGCGCCGATCGGCGCGAGCCGGACGAGCAGCTCGCCGGAGGTCTCGTCGGGATCGATCGTGGTGCGCTTGTCGAGATAGACCGGTCCGGTGTCCATGCCTTCGTCGAGCTGCATGATCGCGACGCCGGTCTCGGCCTCGCCGTGGATCACGGCCCACTGCACCGGGGCGGCGCCGCGGTACTTCGGGAGGATCGACGCATGGACGTTGATGCAGCCGCGCGGCAACGCCTCGAGCACGTCCTTCGGCAGGATCTTGCCGTAGGCGACGACCACCGCGAGCTCGGCGCCGGTCGCCTTCATGGCATCGCGCAGCTCGCCGGTCCGCGCCGACTTCGGTTGCGCGACGGGGAGTCCAAGCTCGAGCGCGGCGACCTTGGCGGCGGGTGCCGCGAGCGCCTGCTTGCCACCAGATTTCCCGCGACCGGCTGGCTTGTCGGGCTGCGAGACGACGAGCGCGACCTCGTGGACCGCCGCGAGCGAGCGCAGACAGGTGGCTGCGATCTCGGGCGAGCCCATGAACACGACACGCACGGGCACCGTGTATCACCCCGGGCGGTCGCGAGATAGTCCACGTCGGATCCGCTGTTGACTTGGAGTCAGTGGCAGCTCGGGTCGCCATTTACGCCAGAAGCGCACGCCGATCACGACACTGCGCAATTCGCGCAACGCTTGGGTTGTACGGCGTTACACGGCCCATCGGGTGATCGCTCGTGCGACCTCACGTGGCACCGAGAATGCTTCGAGCCCGGGCAGATGCTTCGCCTCGCTTTGCTCGCTTCTATTCTCACCGCGTGCGGCGCCGACGGTCCTGCCGTCGACCCGAACGATCCGCTCCCCCCGCCCTCCGAAGAGGACGGCATCCAGATCGCCTACCAGGTCGACGTCCAACCTGGCGAGGAGGTCTGGAAGTGCAACGTGTTCGATCTGCCGAGCCCGCGGTTCTTCCCGATCAACCACGCCGAGTCCGTCCAGAACGACGCCATGCACCACATGGATCTGATCGCGACCGCGTTCGGCGCGCCGGACATCGAGCCCGGCGAGTACGACTGCAAGGATGTCTACGCGCAGTTCCCGAAGCTGATGGACGACGGCGTGATCATCTACGCGAGCCAGCAAGCGGAGCAGCAGATCCTGCTCCCCGAAGGCACGGTCGCTGACCTGTTGCCACGCATGCGGCTGATGCACGAGATCCACTTCGTCAACCCGACGGACGTGCCGGTCACGGCGTACTCGAAGATCAACGCGTACGAGTACAAGCAAGACGCCGACAAGAGCATCTGGGGCGGCGCCGTCCGCGACCTCGACATCAACGTGCCGGCAAACACGACGTCGCACGTCGAGTGGACGCGCTGCGTGATGAACAAGGACGTCGACGTGCTGTTCCTGTCGACGCACACCCACGCGCTCGCCAAGGAGACCGTGATCCGCCGCTTCGATCCCCTGGGACCGACCTCCGTCGCGGGCGAGCCGATCTACTCGAACACCGACTGGCACGCACCGCCGCTGCAGGACTACACCGCCGCGCCGCTGCACATCCCGGCGGGCAGTGGCTTCGAGTTCGAGTGCCACTACGAGAACCACAGCGGGATGCCCGTGAGCTGGGGCTTCGACGCCGCCGACGAGATGTGCCAGATCGCGCTGGTCTACACGCCGGGCGAAGCCACCCGCCATTGCGACATCGTCGAGTCGGGTGTCCGATGACGAGCGGGCCAAAGATGACGAGCGGGCCAAAGATGACGAGCAAGCCCGAGTTTCACGACTGGGTCGATGCGACGCGGCCGACGAGTCACATCGTGCGGCAGGCGCTGGACCGGCTCCGCGAGGCCATCGAACCGCCGCGACGAGTCACCGAGCCGATGATCGAGATGCCGTCATTCGATGAGGTTCGAGAGGTACGTCCCTCGCAGCCGATCATCCCGTAGCACGCGGAACGCTTCGTCGAGAACGTTCGAGATGTCGTCGAGCTCCTGAGCGAGCTCGCGGCGGAGATCCGCGGGGAACGTGTCGGGCGCGAAGTCGCGGCGCGCGGACTGATACGCGCGGCGAATCTCGAACCCCGTGGCATCCCGGCGAACGCCGAGCAGCGCGAAGTAATCGGCCTCGGTGACCAACTGCCAGCGTGCCCGCACGCGCTCGCGATCGATCGCGAGGTCGGTCTCGCCGACCAGCGACGTCGATTCGTCGGGCACCTCGGTGTCGGTACGGCGCGCGGTGGCGAGGCCGAGCGTGCACAGGCCCCACGCGAGCGGCAACACGTCGGCGAGATCGACGCCGGCGATCCGCGCGATCGTCGACAGATCCGCCTGGCCGTCCATCGCGGCGAGCGCCGAGCGTTCTTCTTGTGCGAGATCGCCGGTGTTGCCGGTGTTGATGATGCTGTTGAGGCGATCGCGATCGCCAAGCTCGATGATCGTCGACGGTGGGCCGATCAGGCGCTCGAGCGTCGAGCGATCGAGCTTGCGGCGAATGCCTTCGAGCACGAGGGCGGCGGGGTGCCGCGACAACCGGATGCGCTCCGCCGACGGCTCGTCGATCTTGATCCCATAGTGACCGCGATCCCAGCCGAACAGCGAGTAGACGATGTCCTCGACGTGGCGCCGCACGGCGGGCAGCAGCTCGCGGCGCTTGAGGTAGCCGAGGTCGACGAGGATCTCGCCCATCCGGCGGCCCGACTCGGCAGCCACGGTCTGGCAACGCTCGTACTGCGACGCGGTGATCTTGCCCTCGCGAACCAACAGCTCGCCCATCCGATCGCGGATCTCGCTCGACGAGGCGAACACCGGCCGCCCCTGATCGAAGAACACGATCTTCTCGATCTCGTGAGGTGCTTGCTCCGGCAGCGTGACCGTCCGCTTGAATGACACCCGGCCGGTGCCGCCGGTCGCGAACATGCGTGCGAGCAGCACCGGGGCGTCGGACACGCCGCGCACGACCTCACCGGAATCCGGCAGGCCGCGCTCGCGAACGTGGGTGTCCCACGAACCGGGCGAGGTCCCCGGATCGCGGATCTCGTTCATCACGCGCTGCGCGGCGCGCGCCTCGATCTCGGGGGCGCCGACGAGTGGCGTCTCCTCGCCGAGCGATGCCAGATCGATCTCGGTGTGGTGATCGTGGCGCGGCGATAGATCGACCTGGTTCGATTGCGCGGCGTCGCCGCCCTGGAACAGACGTTGCGCCATCTGCGACATCTTCGCGCGCAGCTGGCGCGCGAAGTCGCGTTGCGGAATCGCGCCGCTGTCATCGAATACTTCGATCCGCGGCTCGGCGCGGCGAACGACGTCGTCGCCGATCACGAGGTCGTCGTCGAAATCGTCGAGCGGAATCTCGTCGCTGATCTCGACGTTCTTGAGAATGTCGCTGTCGGAGTTGCGCGAGGCGCCGCGCGTGGCGGTGACCTCATCTTCGAGCCGATCCTTGGACTCGCGATCGACGAGCGCCGCGAGCGGCATCGGATCCGACCACGTGCCACCGGAGGCACGCTCGATCATCGGCACGTCTTGATCGCCGGTGCGGGTGCGGGCCAGCGGGGGCGGCTGGGTCTCGGGGCGTTGCTTGAGCGGATGTGGCGTCTCGCTAGTCTGGGCGCCCACGGGCTGGGTCCCGGCCGTCGAGTCGCTCTCGCTGTGCCCTGAATCCGAAGCCTCGGGATCGGGAATGATCAGCGTCGGCTCGCGCGCTGGCGGCGTTGGATCGAGCCATGCGCTCGGCGGCTGCGGCGGAAGTGGGGCAGCCTCGGCGAGCTCGTCGGGCACCGGCTCGGCCTCGACCAGCGAATCCGCGATCGCCTCCCAGCGGGCGAGAATCTGAGACTTCGAGGGCTCCTCGTCACCCGGATCGGTGCCCGGCGAGGTGCCGGTGGTGGCCGGGATGACGCCCCTGACCTTGAGCACGCGCTCGAGCGCGCTCGCCACGGCGAACCGCAACGCTCTGCCGATCACCGGACGCGTGACGAACGTATCCGGTCGCAGCTCGCTGACTCCCGACGAGATACTCGTGGGGCCTTCGCGATCACCGACGACGACGACTGCGAGCTCGGTGCTCTTCACCATGGATCGCAACGCCTCGACCAGCGACGCCGCGTCGCCCGGCGGCGCCAGCGTGGCGCAGGTGACGACCACGGGTGGCTTGCGAGCCTCGAACAGCTCGATGGTGTCGTCGCCACCGCCGGTCGCGATGACCTCGATCCTGCCGATCGCGCTCGGCAAGGGCTCCGCGAGCGCGTCGACCAGCTCGCCGACATCCCCCGGGTCGGCGACCACGAGGACGACAGGAACGGCCGGCTCGGTCACGTGGGCCGAATATATACCGGCGCGCCGTATCGATCGCGGCAGCGCGCGATCATCACATCGCCGACATCGGATCGACGTCGAGCGCGATGCGCACCGCGCTCGGTGACTCGCTACCCAGCAGGCCGCGCGCGACTCGCCGCAGCGCGTGGCGATCGGATGCCCGGAGCCAGACCTGCCAGCGAGTGCGACCTCGCAGCTTTTCGATGGGCGCGGCGACCGGGCCGCGCACCAGGACCGGGCCTGGGCCGTCCCCCAGCCTTGCCGACAAGGCGAGTGCCAGCTTCGCGAGGCGATCCGCGGTGCCGGCAACCTCGTGGGCGTCGGGGCCGTCGACGCGCACCAGGATCACGCGGCTGTGCGGCGGATAGCCGACCTCACCCTCGAGACCAACATCCGCTCGCGCCGCCATCTCGGCGGCATAGAAGGCCGCGTAGTCATGCGCCGCTGCGGCGACCACCGCGTGCTCGTCCGGCCGGTAGGTCTGGATCAGCACGCGGCCCAAGCGATCGCCGCGCCCTGCCCGGCCGGCGACCTGCGCGAGCAGCTGGAACGTGCGCTCGCTGGCGCGAAAATCCGGCAGGTTGAGCCCGGTATCCGCGCACAGCACGCCCACGAGCGTGACGCCTGGGAAGTCGTGGCCCTTGGTGACCATCTGCGTGCCGACCAGGATATCGACCTCGCGCCGCGCCACCTTCGCGAGCACGCCTTCGACCTTGGCGCCGCTGGCGACATCGCGATCGAGCCGCGCGACGCGCGCATCTGGAAACTCGTGCGCGACCGCCGCCGCGACCTTCTCGGTGCCGAGGCCGGTGCGCTCGATCGAATTCGGCAGCTTGCACTTCGGGCAGGTGTCGGGGATGCGCTCCTGCCGGTTGCAGTAGTGACAGCTCAGGCGATCGCTGTGCTTGTGATAGGTGAGCGACACCGAGCAGTGCGGGCACCGGAACGAGTGGCCGCACGCGCGGCACATCACGAACGTGGCGTAGCCGCGGCGATTGAGGAACAAGATGATCTGATCGCCCTTGGCCAGCGTCTCGCCGATCGCGATGCGCAGCGGAGCCGACAGCATGGCCTCGCCGTCCGGCATGAACGTCTTGAGATCGACGATCTCGACCGTCGGCATCGGCCGCGAGGTCGGCCGCACGGTCAACATCAGCTTCCGGTACTGCCCCTTCTCGGCATGCGCGGAGCTCTCGAGACTCGGCGTCGCCGATCCGAGCACGCACACCGCACCCGCGCGCTGCGCTCGCACCAGCGCGACGTCGCGGCCGTGATAGCGCACGCCCTCATCCTGCTTGAACGAGCTGTCGTGCTCCTCGTCGACGACGATCACGCCGAGCTTCGCGAGCGGCGCGAACACGGCGCTCCGCGCACCGACAGCGATCTTGGCATCGCCGCGCCGCAACCGCGACCACTCGCCGAGCCGCGCCTGCTCCGACAGCCCCGAGTGAAGGATCGCGACCTGGTCGCCGAAGCGCGCGCGAAACCGCGCTGCGAGCTGTGGCGTCAGCGAGATCTCCGGAACCATCACCAGCGCCGTGCGGCCAGCCGCGAGCGCCTCGGCGATCACGCGCAAGTACACCTCGGTCTTGCCGCTGCCTGTCACGCCGTGCAGCAGGAACGCCGCGAAGCCGCCCGCCTTGGCAGGCAACGTCGCGTCCGCGTCTGTGGCGGTCACGTTGGCGCCGGTCGCGTCGGCGACGCCCTTGGCATCGGTGGCCGTGCTCTCGCGCGGCGCGATCGTGCCCTCGCGACGTG
>JACCYD010001109.1 GCA_013696695.1 Deltaproteobacteria bacterium
GCGCTACATCCTCGCCGGTCACGACATGACCTACCGCGAGGTGTTCGAGGAGATCGCACGCGTCGGTGGCGTCAAGCCGCCGCGCTTCGGCGTGCCGAGGCCGGCCGCGTGGTTGATCGGCAAGTGGGGCGATCTGGTCGAGGCCACGGGCCGCGAGCCGCTGATCAACTCGACGCAGGCCGGCTACGCGTACACCGACAAGTTCCGGTTCAAGAGCAGCAAGGCGGCCACCGAGCTCGGCTACACGGTCAGCCCGCTCGCGCCCGCGATCCGCGACGCGATCACCTGGTTCCGCGCGAACGGCATGGCCTGAGTCGTCGTGCTCCGTTGCTATTTCGGCTGGCGATGCTCGAGATACGCGCGGCCGCGCGTCATCAAGCTGCGAAAGCCTTCGAGATCGCCGGCGCGGACGACGGAGCGCAGCCGCTCGACGGCATACAGCAGCGCCGCGAGTGACTCGGTGCCGTAATCGTTGAGCGTCTGGATCTCGAAGTAGAGATCGGGATTCTCGCTCGCGACCTTTCCGGCAACGCCGAGCTGCGCGTCGAACGTCGTCGACGACAGCGTCGCGAGCTTCGGCGCCGCTTCGCCGCTCTCGGCGAGTGCCGTGAAGAACGCGATGTTGAGCGCGTGAGACAGCCCGAGCACGTACGCGATCAATCGATCGTGACTCTCGAGATCCATCTCGACCAGCGTCGCCATGGTCGGCTCGAACAGGGCGCGGGCGGCCGCGGTCGCCTGCGGCGCGCCGATGTCGACGAAGATCACGTGGCGGCCGCTGAGCAGCTCGGTATCCGGGCCGAACATCGGATGCACCGAGGTCACGTTGCCGCCCGCCGCGCGCAACGCGGAGAGCCCCTTGCGCAGTGGGCTCTTGAGGGAGCCGACGTCGAACACCACGCCCTTCGGCGGCTTCGCCGCGAGCTGCTCCAGGATCTCGGCGGTCGCCGGCATCGGCGCGGCGATCACGATGATCTCGTGATCGAGTGCAAGCGCACGCCAGTCGCGGTGCAGCGGGATCCCCGCCGGTCCATCACCCACCGGATCGGCGATCTCGACCGCAAAGCCCTGCGCTCCGAGGTACCGCACGAACCACCGGCCCATATGGCCACAGCCGCCGATCACGAGGACGCGACGTCCACTGCCCTCGCCCTTGGTCGCGACCGTGTCTTTCTCCTGGATCGTCAGCGATCCACGGATCAACGCGAGGACGAGCTCCTCGCCGAGCTGCGCCGTCAGCCCCGCCTGCACCGCCGCGGCGCGGGCGCGCTCGACCACCTCGCGCTCCTGGCGGTAATCGCGCGTCGGAATTCCAGCGTCGCGTTTGACCTGGCCGATCTTCTGCGCGAGCGCCTGCCGCTGCGCCACCAGCCCGAGGATCTGACGGTCGACGTCGCCGAGCTCGGTGCGAAGTGTGTCGAGGCGAACACGAGGATCGTCAGCGGCCATCCCGCGAACGTATCACTCGTTCAGATGGCCATCGCTGCGCGCGACGAGCGCTGGTCGTGCATGATCCACCGGCGCTGCGTGCGGAACGCATCGTTCGCGGCATCGACGATGCGCTCTGCGATCGCGGGGTGCCGCGCGACATCATCGAGGACCATCCCGAAATCGCGCCACCGCTTGCCGACCGAACCGGCGTACGCCTGGAGATACATCGACGAATCGCGGACCGCCCTGGGCAAGCGCATCATCAGGTGGCGACGGATCACGCTGTGCGCGAGCGTGGCGCGCTCGACCACATACATCCAGCCGAGCGCCTCGGCGGCGCCGCGGAACTGGGGCACGCGCAGGCACTGCGGAATCATGGCGATGTCGTTGGGCCGCAGACCGAGCCCGAGCAGATCCTGCGCGAGCAGGCCCGCCTTCTGGCGCTCGCGAAGCTCGATCATGAGATCGAGGTTCGGCGTCATCGCACACGCAGATTCGAGGGGTGCCTCGAAGCCGTACTGCCGCGTGAGGAACATCAGATAGTCGGTGACCGACGTCTGATCACGAAACAGTAGATCGACATCTGCATCTGCATCGGCGTGGTTCGCCCGCGTTTCCGCATGCAGTCGGTCGATCATCCACGATGGATGAGGCATCGGGATGCCGTAGTGCAAACTACATACTTCACTGGGGCTGAACGAAGTTTTGTGATCTCAGTGCGTTGGTGACACAAGGGATCTTGACTATGTGGCGTCGCCGCTCGCTGCGCGACGACGCTACGTGACGGAGCCCTACGTTAGCTCGGTCATACGCGCTTCCGGCGAAGCACGACGAGTGAGACCGCGATGCAAATGATCAGCAGGCCTGGAATGTCATCGCTGCCGCTCTGGCAGCACGTCTTCTTCGGCGGGTTGACGATCAAGCCGTCGGGGGTCCCGGCATCCGCGACGAGGCAGTTGCGATTCGCTTCGCAGCCGATCTGCGCGCACAACCCACACCAGAGCTCCGCATCGCACCGATCCTTCTGGACCGTCCCGGTGGGGCAGCTGCGTGGCTCGACGAGATCCTGAAACTGCAAGACGCCGGTCCAGCTCACGAGGTCGGTCGACTTCATGATGCCGAAGCTGTCCTTCGGTACCGTGGCCGACCCGTAATTCTGCGTGCACGCCCAGACCTCACCCGCCGCGTTCTCGGAGAGACAGCCGACATGCGGCAACTCGCACAGATGCGTGTCCTCGGTGCAGGCTTGCCCGCTCGGACACACGAACGTGCCCGCGGACTCCTGACAGGCCACCGCGGGCGTGAGCTGCGTGAACGTCGGCACGGTCGAGGTGCCTGTCTCCGTCGCGGTGAAGATTCCGAGCGCCTGCGTGCCGACCACGAGCTGGCCGTTCTGCCGCGCGACGAACGACAGCGACCCCGCGGGCTCGATCAACTTCGACCACGACTGGCCACCATCGATGCTGCGATACAGCGCGTCGCTGATCGAGTTGTCGGCGAGCGTGACGCGCGCGTAGACGATATTCGGGTTGGTCTTCGAGACGCCGGCGACCTCGATCACCGAGTTCGGCATCGTCGCGATCCCGTTGACGTTGCCGAGCGTGCCGTTGCCCGGCAGCGCCGTGTACGTGTCGCCACGATTGGTGCTCTTGAACAACAGGAAGCTCTTCGTGTTGTTCATGAACCGATAGCCGAACAAATAGACGACGTCCTCGTCGCTGGGCGCGACCTCGATGCTCTGCCACCAATCGCCGAGCTGACCCGGTTGGGGGCCGTCGGGAAACGTCGCACCGTCATCGAGGCTCTTGTAGATCTTGCCGTCGGCCGGATCCGCGGCGGCCGCGTAGACGATGCCGGTCAGGCCGACCGTGGTCGCCGAGATGAACTTGATCTTCTCGCACATCCCATCGCCGAGGCCGCTACCCGCGCCGAGACCACCGCCGGAGCACGTGAAGCCGGGGGTCAGGCAGTTGTTCGGTTCGGTGTCGGGGTCGTCGTTATCGACGCACGGCCCGTCGGTGGGGATCAGCGTCGTGCGGTCGTACTTGCAACCGTCGCGGTTGACCTTGAGGCCATCGAACGTCGTCGCGAACAGCGCGCCTGTCGACGTGAACGCGTAGTCCGGATCGTACATGCCGCCGTATCCGACCGCGTCCTCGCAGGCCCACGACCAGGTGGAGCCACCGTCGGCGGAGTGGACGACACCAAACGTCATGCCCGCCGCGATCTGCGACTCCATCCCCTTGCGAAAGTTGATGGTCGAGGTCCCCGGCGCACGCCCGTTCGCGCCTGCAGTCCCGGCGAGCCCGGCGAGTAGAGCCAAGGTGAACAACCGCATGGATCGAGGGTATCGCGGCCGCGCGTCCAGGGGCGACCTGAACCTACGTGGCCGTTCTCACAACGGGTCGCCGGTTGATGCCCGGCGCGCGCTCAGCCGAGGCCGATCTCGCGCAATCGCTGTGTCAGGTACTCGCCGGCCGTGATCTTCGCGTACTTCGCGACGCCGCCGGTGCGCGCGATGCACGACGCGAGCGGGGCCAGCTCGACCTCGCGCCGCGCGTGGACGAAGCACGGCATCGAGAACCGCTCGCTCGCGCTGGCGTGTCCAGGATTGACGACCCGGTGTGTGGTGCTCTTGTACAGCCCGTTCGTCATGTTCTGGAGCATGTCGCCGGCGTCGACGACGATGGTGTCGAATCCGGTGTGCACCGCGCGCCACGAGCCGTCGCGCTGCAACAGCTCGAGCCCCTCGGCCGTCGCGCCCGACAGCAGCGTGATGAGGTTGATGTCCTCGTGCGCCGCCGAGCGAATCGCACCTGGTGGCACGGTGCCGACGACGGGCGGATAGTATAAAACGCGCACGATCGTGTCGCTGTCGGTGACCATGTCGCGGAAGTGCTCGGGCGCTTCGCCGATGTACGCCGCGGCCGCCTCGAGCAAGCTGGCGCCGAGCTCATCGAGGTGCTGATAGAGCTGGCTCAACGCGGGCCCGAAATCCGCGACCTCCGACGGCCAGTAGTTCGGGCCGTACACCCGATGCACCGGATGATCGTCGGGCACGCCCGGCCGACCGACCTGCCAGAACTCTTTTAGATCGGGTGCCTTCGAATCACGCGCGTGCTCGGTGCCGAACCCGGTGAAGCCGCGCTGCCCGTGCTTCTCCGGATCGTGGTAGCGAGCCTTGGTCTCCGTGGGCAGATGAAAAAATTGGCGGGCCGCGCTGTACGCGCGCTTGGTCAGCTCGTCGGAGATGCCGTGATGCTGGACCGCGAAGAAGCCGATCTCGGCGAGCCCTTCACCGAGTGTGGTGATGAACCGTTGCCGCGCTTCGCCACCCGCGTGCCACTCGCGCAGATCGACAACGGGGATGTTCTGGGCTGCCATCGCGATCCAGTATCGCCGAGGAACCGCGCGGGTTCACACCCGGCGCGCGAGGGAAGCGAGCCGGGTCGGGGTGAGCGCTGCCTTTGCCGGGCGAGGGAGTTGCTTGATCGCGTGCTCGAGGCGCAGCGCCTTGCTCTTGTCGCGGCAGCGCCGGATCACGAGCACGTGCAACGGGCCGCGGCCGCGCGTGTACTTCGCGCCGAGGCCGGCGTCGTGTGCGGCGATCCGTGCAACGACATCGCGCGCGATCCCGCAGTACAGCGAGTCGTCGGAGCAGCGCGCGAGGTAGACGTACCAGGCGCTGGTGGCCATCAGCCGACCTTGTGCTCGATCTCGGGAGGCGTCGCGAAGAAGCGGTTGCGTTTCGGATCGTTGAACCGCTGGTAGTCGATCAGCCACGGCGTGACCTGCGCGGTGCCGTTCTCGAGGCGAATCGTTGCCGCCATCGGCGTCACGCTGCGGTAGCTCGAGTCTTCGGGAAGGTCGTTGTTGTCGGCGCCGCCGGCCGAGAACAGCGAGATCAGCGTCGCGATCTGATCCTGGTACATCGTGCGGAATCCCGAATCGACCTTCTCGTGGCCGCGCACCATCATCGTGCACCCGATCTTCTGCATGAAGGCTTCGAATTGCTCCTTGCCGAACGGGAACCGCGCGTTCTGCGCCTGCAGCTCGTCGGGGATGTGATCCGCCGTCGACGGATCGCTCCACAACATCTGGAACCGGATGTCCGGATCGTTGAGGCCGGTGAGATCGCCGAGCTTGGCCTTGATGTCGACATCGCGCGGGATGCCGGCGTGCACGAACATCAGCTCGTCGAAGAACAGCATGTTCGGCAGCGACTCGAACATCTTCATGTACTCGGCAAACATCTCGCCGGGCATGTGCGCGGCGAGCGTGTTGATCGCCTCGGCCGGCTTGACGCCGCCGTAGATGCGGCCGCGATACTCGATGTAGTACTCGTGATTGCCGCGCAGCGGGAACACGTGATCCGGCGCCGCGAGGAACAGCTGCATCACCGCGCGGAGCACGCCGTTGTAGCTGAACCGGCCGCGATCGATGTAATCGCCGAGCAGCACGAGCTTGGGTTCGGGCCTGCTGTTGTCGAGCTTCCACGCCTCGAGCTTCGCGAAGAAATCGGCCTGGAGGAGCGCGCCTTTCAGGCAGCTGTAACAGCCGTGCAGATCGCCGAGCACCGTGAGCTCGTAGACGCGATCCGGATCGGCGGGATGGATGTACACGTGCCCGTCGAGGAACGGCTTCATGCCGACAAACTCGTGCACGTTCTTTTTGCCCATCAGCTTGTTGGTGCCGGCGAGCCGCTGCGAATCGAGCTTTGCAAGGAACCGCTTCATCAGATCTAGATCGCCGGCAGCCTGCTGCCGCAACCGCCCGGGATCGGCCGAGTAGTGCTGCTCGAAGCTCGCGAAGAACGGGTGATCCTCGTGCCGCGAACGCATCTTCTCCGGATCGCCGATCGCGACCTTGCTCGCATCCTTGAGGATCTCGATATCGTGGTGCTCGAGATTCGCATCGAGCAGGTGCTCGAGCTCGTGGCGAAACTTCTGCTCCGCCGGGTGCGCGCTGCCATCGGCGTAGATCAGCTCGTCGACCGTGGCGAGCAGCTCGCGCTGGTTGTCGTGATCGAACGTCTGGAAGATCTCGTAGCTGCGGAGCTTGAGCTTCGCGTACACGAACTTCTCGACGTCCTCGCCATCGGCGACCGCCTCGTCGAACAGATCCTTGACGCTGCGATCGATCTGCTCGAACACCTCGTGGAAGTGGGTGACGAACCTACCGACCACCTCGTCGCGGGTCTTCGCGTCGGCGTCGGGCATCGCGAGCTTGGCGCGGGCCGTCACCAGCTGGCGGATATAGATGCGGACGAACGTCTTCTCGGTGAAGTCGAAGTTGCCGTCGATGTAACCGAAGGCCGTCAAGTAGAAGATGATCGCGTTCATCTGCTGCTCGGCGGTATCGGGGTCAGCGCTGAAGGTAAGCATCGACCGGGCGAGCTTCCCCTTTCGTGAACCCTGCCGCAAGCGCTGCTATCATCTGGTCGTGCGTGTCGGGAGCTTCGCGCTGTGTTTGGCTGCCGGTCACGCGCATGCCGAAGGGCAACGTTTCGACGCGAGCGGGTTCGTCGGGCTGGGCGTGTTCGGGGATGACATCGAGCTCGGGAACTCGTGGGCTCCGGAGCAGGTGCCGAACACCGCCCCTGTCGTCGGGGCGCGCCTCGGCTGGCTCGCGGTGCCTCGCTTGCTCGGCCCGGTCGACAAGGCTCACCTGGCGTTCGGTCTCGAAGGCGAGCTCTCGCTGGCGACGTCGTTCACCGGCGGGTCGTCGTTCGAAGGCGATACCGGGCGAATGTCATACTTCGCACCGGTGTTCGGCTGGCGCGCGCACGGCATGCTGAAGCTTGCCGGGTTGCCGATGGTGACCCCTCACCTGATCGTCGGTGCCGGCGGCGAGACGGTCGCATCGTCGTCGCCATTCATGTCGAAGGAGACCGATCTCGTCCTGTACTGGGGGCCCGGCGTGTCGCTCGCGATCTCGGATCGCTGGCGCGTCCGCATCGATGTTCGCCACGGCGTGATGGCCGCGCGCGACGATGGCATGACCTCGACGCTCGAGGCGCAGCTCGGGCTCGCGGCGACGTTCGGCGACAAGCCCGCACCGCACCCGCACGTCGAGGTGATCGTCCGCGACACGCCGCCCGATCCCGAGCCTGTTCCCGAACCGCCGATCGCACCGCCGGATCCCGATGGCGACAAGCTCACCGGCACCGCGGATCGCTGCCCCGACGCCGCCGAGGACTTCGACAAGTTCGAGGACGAGGACGGCTGCCCGGACGCAGACAACGACGGTGACGGCTTCGAAGATGTGCGAGACACCTGCCCGGTGATGCCGGAGACCAAGAACGGGGTCGACGACGTCGACGGTTGCCCCGACACGATTCCCGACACCATCACCAAGGCACTCGCCGGCGGCTCGCAGCTCGTGTTCGAGGCGAACCGCGCGCGCGTCACGCCCGCCGCACAGAAGGTGCTGCGCCCGCTGTATCAGATGTTGCTCGCGCACCCCGACGTGATGATCCGGATCACCGGTCGCCCAGATCGCGCCGGCAACGAGGACCTCGCGAAGCGCCGCGCCGATGCCGTGAAGTGGTGGCTCGTCGACCAAGGCATCATCGAGGGCCGCATCGCGATCTCGCTCGGCGAGCCGGGCAAGCCGGTGGTCGAGCTCTCGCTTCGGACGCAGTAGCAGCCGATGCTCGAGCTATCGCTTCGGACGCAGTAGCAGCCGGCCCCACGCCGCGTACTCGCGAATCACCCAGCGCAGCGCGCGTGCGCGATCGCGATACTCGAGGCTATCGGCGATGTGCCACACGCGCGGCGCGAGCCCGGCCCTGCGAAACAACCGCGCTGCACGCCGGCCGTGAAACGGCTGGGTCACGAGCCACACGGTCTTCGCACCGCGCAGCGCGAGCAGCGCCGCAGTCATCCGCGCGTTCTCGGCGGTGGTTCGCGAGGCGCGCTCGACGACGATCTCCGACACGCCACGCGCGCGCAGTCCCTCGGCGATGACGTCCGCCTCGGCAAGCGTCCCGCTCGTGATCCCCCCGCTGGCCACCACGATCGGCGCACCGCCCGCGTGCCACAACCGCGCCGCGGCTTCGATCCGCTCGGCCAGCACCGGTGTCACTCGATCGTCGCGCAGCGGCGCACCGAGCACCACGATCGCATCCGCCGGCGCCATCGGATCGTCGATCACGAGCGGCCGCTCGAGCGTGCGCACCAGCCAGCTGCGCATTGTAGATAAACTCATCAATCGTCGACGCGGCCGGGCATCTCGGCGATCACGTAGGCGAGCACCGCGATCGCGGCGACGCTATCCGCGATCGTGGCCGGGTCGACCTTGTCGAGCGTGTCGGCCTCGGTATGGTGCGTGTCGAAGTACGTGCGGCCATCGACGTCGAGGCCGGCGGTCGGGACGCCCTTCGGCACCAGCGGGCCGATGTCGGCGCCCCCGTGGCTGGCGATCACGCGCGTCGCGCGGATCGGTGCGAGCAGCGATGCGATCTCCGCGACCTTGGCGACCACCTTGCCGGTGACCTCGGGCTTGGTCTCGATGCCGAAGCCGCGCGGCGCGAACGATCCGGAATCGGCCTCGACGGCGAATACCGTCTTCGGCGCCTCGGCATCGTGCGCATCGGCGTACGCGAGGCCACCGCGCAGCCCGTTCTCCTCGTTGGTGAACAGCACGACGCGGATCGTGCGGCGCGGCGTGAGGCCCAGCCGTCGCAGCGTGGTGATCGCCTGCATCATGATCACGCAGCCGGCGCCGTCGTCGTT
>JACCYD010001117.1 GCA_013696695.1 Deltaproteobacteria bacterium
GACCGGCGGCGGCGGCGGCGGCGGTACCGGCGGTGGCGACGGCGCGGGCAGTGGTTCGGCAAAGGCGCCGGTAAAGGCGCCGGTCAAGGCGCCGGTAAAGGCGCCTGCGAAGCCGTCCGACAAAGCCGGCGGCGGCTGGTAACCAAGCGCACGCTCGCGGGGCATGCGGGTTGCTCCGATTGCCGGCATGAGCGTCATCCGTCGTAGAATCGCCGCGATGCGAAGCCTCCACGCCTGCGGGTTGGTCAGTCTGGCACTCGCAGTGGGGTGTGGTGACGACGGCGAGCCGCTGGTTCCCGACGGCATTCCGTCGGACGCGTTCGAGCCGACCTACTGGACTCCGGCGCCCGGCGAAGCGGCGAACTGGGACATCCAGCTCGTCGCGCCGTTCGACACCTCGGCGGCGCGGCAGATGTACCTCGTCGACCTGTGGGCGATCACGCCGGGCGGCACGATCGATTACGGCAACGGCGAGACGGTGACAGTTCCTGCCGGCGCGCTGACCGCGAGCCTGTCGGACATCAAGGCGGGCGGCATCCTGGTGTGTCAGGTCACGGTCGGCGCGATCCGGCTCACCGATCCCGATGCGATGCGATACCCCGGCTTCGAAGCCACGCCACCCGATCGACCGACCGACCCCGCCGCGAACAGCGTCATCGGCTGGAGCGTGATCGGCGATGCGAACACGCGCTTCCTCGACATTCGCGAGGCAGCACGCACCGGCTGGGAAGCGACGATGTACAAACGTTTCCAGCACGCGAAGGACATCGGGTGCGATGCCGTCGACGCGATCTGGATCGATCGCAACACCGGCGACTACGGCTTCCCGCTCGAGACCATCGGCGATCAGAACGACATCTCGCTGTACTACCGGGACGTCGTCGCCGACCTCCACGCCAAGGAGATCTCGGCCGGTTATCACTCGTCGACGCCGATCGGCAATCTGTTCTCGGATCAGTTCTCGGCGACCTACGACTTCGCTGTCGTCGAGCGCTGCGCCGAGTTCGACGTCTGCGGCGAGGTCATGCCGTTCGAGCAAGCCGGCAAGGCGACGTTCGGGCTCGACTTCCTCGACGACGGCACCACCGATCGCGATGGCGACACGGTGTCCGACGGCATCTCGTTCAGCGGCGGCTGCTTGAAGGCCGGCTTGCAGATGGACTGGCTGCACAAGGACGCCGATGCGGCGTTCCGGCCGAGCAGCACGTACCGGATGTCGAAGGCCGAGTGCGACTAGTCTTAGTTACGATCGTGCCGGTCGTCTGCCGGGCCGGTGAACTTCGGCGCCGGCGCGCCGAGACCGGCCACGCGCAGCAGCATCTGTTCGCGTAGATCCTTCTGCATCGCCTTCTGGACCTCGGGATCGATCATCGGCTTGTCGCTCTTCTCGATCGCCCACAGCTGTTTCTGCGGATCGTTGGTCCACAGAAACACAGAGGCGCAGATCAGATTTCCCGCCTTGTCGTAGCGAAGCGCGCGTGCACCGACGTGGCCGCGCTTGAAGTCCTTCACACCGAGCGGAATCGGCGCGTCGACGAGATCGACGTTGTAGATCAGGAACGACGGCGCCAACAGCAGCTCGGCGGCCGCCTGGCGTTGCCGCGTCGGGTCGGTGGACTCGACCAGCTGACGCGCGGCTGGGCTGTCGAGCTCACCCGGGTTGACCCAGTCGGAGAGCTCGGGGCGATTCTCGAGCGGCTGCTTCGCCAGCTCGAGCAACGTCTTCCTCGTCATCGTGGCGTTCCCGAGCATCTCTTCGTATTTGCACTCGCGGGCACCCGCGGGCAGCGGTGCGTTCTTTAGCATCGTCGCTGCGAGCGTGGCGAGCTTCGCGGGATCCGCCTCGGGGAGCTTCGGGCCCTTCTTGCCGCACGCGCCGAAGGTGAGTGTGGCGAGGGCGACGACGAGGACGTTACGCGCTGATGATCGTACCGACATCTTCTCCTTTCAACGCGGCGAGGACTTGGCCGGGCTTCAGACCGTTGACGATCTGCAGCTGCTTGCACCAGCGAGCACGGGGTAGATATTCCACGACCACGCGCTCGACGACGAGATCGTTGAGATCGCGCTCGACGAGCTCCTTCGCGGTGATGCGCGCGATGTGCGTCGCCGACGGATTCTTCTTCGGATCGTCGGTGTAGAGCCCGTCTTCGTCCTTGATGAAGATCGCGCGCGGGGAGCCGAGGAACTCGGCCGACAGGAACACGCCCGCATCGGTGCGGTGCGGCGGGATCCGGCTGCCTTCCTCGCGCTTCTCCCAGTAGCCGAACGGTGGCATGCCACTCATGATCGGGATGCAGCCCATCTGCATGTAGAGCGGCAGCTTCTCGAAGTCGTCGGGGAGCATGTAGATGCCGCCGTGCTTGGCGAGCAGCATCTGCAGCATCCGCGCGTTCTGCATCGGGATGTACTTGCCG
>JACCYD010001137.1 GCA_013696695.1 Deltaproteobacteria bacterium
CCCGACGGGCGGTTCGCGCTCGTGTTCGCGACCTCCTGGACCGCCGGTGCCGCGACCGCTGTGACCTCGGCATCGATCAGCGGACGGATCGCGAACGGCGTCGCCGCATCATCGGGCTCCGGCTCGACGGTGATCACGACGCGCGATCCGATGAGGCTGCGCGGCGGGTTGATGAAGTCCTGACCGGGACGCGGCGGGCCCGCGAGCGGACCAGCGGTCGGTCCGGCACCATCGGAGTCCGCGCCCATGCCGGAGCGGAAGCGTCCGGTCGACACCGCGGCTCCATCGAGCACGACCCAGCCCTCGTAGATCCAGCCGGTCGGTAGCGTCGGCACCATCAGCGCCTCGGGGCCGCTCGGATCCACGAACCAGATCCCGAGATCATTGTCGTCCATCGCGGCCGTGCTCGGAGTCGCGAGCACGTAACGCGCGGAGGCGGTCGCGAAGTCCGTTCCGAGTGCGGCGGGATGCTCGGTAGACAGCGCGCCGCTGCCATCGGTCAGCGCCGCGGCGAGGATATGCGTGCTCGAGGCGGCCGGCAGATCACCGCGCCGCGGCTCGATCGTCAGCACGTACGCGGTCGCGTCCGACAGGGACGCCGGTGCGAGCTGGCGAACGTGAGCACCGCCGGTGAATCGATCCGTCGTGGTCGCGCCGTTCTCGATCAGCCAGCCTTCGTAGACGAAGGTCGGCGACAAGGCCGGCAGGCTCGTGAAGTCGAGCGTGATCTCGCGCGCCTCCTCGACGCCGCACCACACCCGCTGTTCGCGGACGCAGCGGAACCACGGAACGCTGACATCGTCAGCGAGCGTGTTCGCTTGCATCCGCAGCAGACGCAGCAGATAGCTCGCGGCCGACGTGGTTGCGTTGCCGTGAATGGCGGCGGCATACCCGGCGCTCGGATCGGGCTCGGTCAGGCCCACCGCTTCGCAGTACGTCCCGAGCCCATCGGAGATGCAGGCGGTCCGCGTCCCGCGCAACACGCGGAACCCGGAGCCGGTGGTCGCATTCGCGCCCGCCGTGTCCATCAGGTTGTAGAGCTGACGCGCGGGAGCCCCGAACACGTGCAACCGGTTCGCGGTGAACAGGACGGCCCCGCTCGCGCCATCGGCCTTGCCCTCGGCGAGCCCGGACTCGAGATCGCTCTCGGTCGGCTCGGTGGCGGTGTCATCGAGATCGGGGTCGGTGGCGCAGCCCGCGATGGCCGCGAGCGAGGACACGAGGGCAGTCGAACGAATTAGCTTCGCGAACATGGGAGAGACTCCTGGTTGAGAGGTGTCTCTAGGCCGCGTGGCCGTTTCGTTCCAGACAATGTTTATATACTAACCGTTGCGTTTTACTTAACGTTTGCGATTCAGCCTCCCCAGCTCCTCGTGCAGCAACTTGATCAAGCGTGGAGTCGCATCGGAGGTGGTCGCGAGCGGGCGCCGCCGGCTCGCATAGATCCGGGTCGGTGGGATCGCGAGCCCGCGGACCTCGAGCGCGACGAGGCCCATCCCCGTCACGATGGGGCGCGGCAGGACGGCGAGGAACCTACCGCCCACCGCAGCATCGACTCCTAGCTGCATGTTCGCCACGGTCAGGCCCACATGCCGCTCGACCTCGGCAGGCCACTCGTCGTTGCGGATGCCTTCGTCCGACGCAGGCGGCGCGACGAACTCGTACGCGAGCAGGCCCTCGCGATCGAGGTGACGCTTGCGAGCGGCGGGGTGAGTCGGCGCGCACGCGACGACCTTCTGCAGCTTCGAGATCGACTCGACGACGATGCCCGCGCTCGTCACCGCATGCTCGTGCAAGCAGAGGTCGACGTCGCCACGCGTCAGGGCCAGCGCGACCGAGGCCGGAACATCGACGAGCTCGACGCGCAGCTCCGGCCACACCTGGCGCGCACGTGCGAGCGCTGGCAGCACGACCGCTGGATTGTACGGACCCGGCGCCGAGACCTTGAGATGCGCGACCTCGCGAGTGGCCGCGACGTTCTGGACGGCATCGTCGAGGTGGCGCATCGCCGTGCGCAGCGCAGCCAGCAGCTCCGCGCCCGCGTCGTTGAGTGCGAGGTTGCGGCCACGCCGCTCGAACAGCTTGGTGCCCAGCGAGCCTTCGAGATGCGACAGTGCGCGAGACAGGGCGGGAGGCGTCAGGTGGAGTAGTCGCGCAGCCGAACCGAGGTGCTGGGTCTTGGCGATCGCGCGGAAGTGCGGCAGCCACGACCAGTGCTGGTACAGCGAGTACAGGCGATCCATCGGCCGGGTGTATC
>JACCYD010001142.1 GCA_013696695.1 Deltaproteobacteria bacterium
CGGCAAGGTCGCGCCCGGCGTGCTCGACGTGGTGTCGGTGGTGTTCGTGCCGGTCCTCAACCCCGACGGCCACGAGCGCTTCGGGCCGAACCACCGCCCCAACCAACGCGGGCCCGAGGAGATGGGATTTCGCACCAACGGCGCGCGGCAGAACGTCAACCGCGACTTCATGAAGGCCGATACCGCGGAGGGCCATGCGGTGCTCGGGCTGATCCGTGCGCACGATCCGGTGCTGCTGATCGATCTGCACACCACCGACGGCGCGAAGTTCGAGCACGACATCAGCCTCAACTTCGCTCCGCTCGCGCCGCGCGGCGACCAGCTGGAAGAAACGGCGCACGCGCTGCGCGATGTCGTGATGCCGCGGATGACCGCGCTCGGCCATCTGCCGGTCGACTTCTACCCTTCCTTCGTCGACGACGAAGATCCGCTCTCGGGGTTCGAGACCGGCGAGGCACCGCCGCGGTTCTCGCAGTTCTACGCGGCGGCGCGCGGGCGGCTCGGCCTGCTCGTCGAGACCCACTCGTGGCGCACGTACAAGGAGCGCGCGGCGAGCACGTATCACACGCTGCAAGCGGTGTTCGAGGACGCGCGGACCAAGGCGCGCAGCTGGCGCGAGGTCGGCGATGCGGTGGCGCGTTCCGAGACCAAGCTCGGCGGCACGAAGCTGACGCTGATGTGGAAGCCGACCAAGCAGGCCACCGAGCTGGCGTTTCGCGGTTATGCGTTCGAGAAGCGCACGTCGGATCTGACCGGCGGCACGTGGCTGGTCTACGACGAGACCAAGCCCGAGATCTGGAAGCTGCCGCTGTACCAGCAACTCGAGGCGGCGATCACCGTCGACGTGCCCCGTGGCGGCTACATCGTCGACGGCGGCTTCGCGAAGCAGGTGGCCGCGGTGCTCGATCGTCACGGCATCGAGTACCTGTCGCTCGGTGACGAGCGCAGCTCCACGCTCGAGGCGTATCGCGTCACCAAGGTGACGTTTCAACCGCCGTACGAAGGCCGCACCCGACCCGTCATCGCGGGCGCGTGGGCGCGCGAGACCCGCACGCTCGATCGCGGGGCGATCTTCGTCCCGATCGCGCAGCCGCTCGCCCGGCTCGTGCTGCATCTGTTCGAGCCGAGCCTGCCGGACGCGCTGGTCAACTGGGGCCACTTCAACGCGGCGTTCGAGCAGAAGGAGTACATGGAGCCGTACATGCTCGAGGAGCAGGCGCGCGCGATGCTCGCGAAGGATCCGGCGCTGCGCGCGAAGCTCGATGCCGCGGTGACCGCGGATCCGGAGCTGGCAAAGCCCGCGGCGAAGCTGTCGTGGTTCTACAAGCAGCACCCCGCATGGGACGAGCGGGTTAATCTGGTCCCGGTGTTTCGCGTCGACGCGGACCCGCGCAAGCCGCCACGGTAGCGAGCGGTAACGGCCGGCACGTGCGCCGGTCGCCGACGAGGATGGCGCGTGGCACGTTACGCTGCATGTCCATGCGCTGGCTTGCCCTGACTCTCGTGCTGTCGTCCTCGATCGGTCGCGCCGATGGCGTGCACGCGACCTCGGATTCGCAGCCCACGCGGACGCTGGTCTACGTCGAGGCGCTCGGCAAGGCCGGTGCGTACGGCGTCGGCGTCGAGCGTCCGATCACGCCGCGCCTCGCGCTCGGCGGTGCGGTGTCGTGGATCGCCCTGCGCGGGCAGCAGATCGCGACGGTGTCACCGTACCTCCACGCGACGCTGGTTCGCCGCGGCAACCACGCGCTGTTCGGCGAGCTCGGTGCGGTGCTCGTGCACTCGAAGATCGTATCGCCGGTCGCGAGCTGGGATGGCATGAGCGATACCGGCGGTGGTGGCGTCGCGGGTCTCGGCTGGGAACGCGGTGGCAAGCGCTTCGTGTTCCGCGCGCAGGGCTCGGTGTTGGTCGGTGAAGGTGGCGTCGCGCCGTGGCTCGGGCTCGCGATCGGCGTCAAGCCCGGAGCGTTTCGATGAGGGCGCTCGTGCTCGTCGCGCTCGCAGGCTGCGTGACGCTCGGCGACGAAGCCGGCCCGTGGGAGCCGATCGACACGATCACCGGCGACCTCGCACCGGAAGTCGGGCCGGTGCCCGCACCACTCGAGGGTCCTCCCCCGTCGACGCTGCGCGTGGCGACGTGGAACGTGCATTTCGGCGCTGACCCCGACGAGCTCGCCGCGAACCTCGCAGCGTCGGAGCTCGCGAACGTCGATGTCCTGATGATCCAGGAGATCGAGGCATGGTCCGACGAGCCGGTGTCGCGCACGCGACGGCTCGCCGAGGCGCTCGGCATGACGTGGGTCTACGCACCCGCGCGCGTCGAGGCGGAAGGCGCCACGCACGGCATCGCGCTGCTGTCGCGGTTTCCGTTCGAAGCGGTCGCGATTCGCAAGCTGCCGTTCATCGACTATCCGATCCGTCCACGCCGCCGCAACGCGCTCGCCGCGGACATCGTCGTCGGTGATCGCCGCGTGCGCGTGATCAACGTCCATCTCGACGTCCGGATCGGTGCCGCGGATCGTGTGCTCCAGGTCGATCCCGCGGTCATCGATCAGCCCGATCGCGCGATCGTCGGCGGCGACTTCAACACCAACCCGTGGGCGTGGCTCGAGGCCTCGATCCCGCTGACCGGCACCGAGGCGATCGTCGGCATGGAGCAGGCGATCGTGATCGACGATTACTTCGCGGGGCTCGACTTCACCGGTGCGCTCGCGGCCGACGTCTCGACGTTTCGCGTGCCCGGCCTCGGCGTGCGAGCCGACGACATCTACGCGCGCGGCTATTCGATCACCGATGCCGGCGTCGCGTTCGTCGACGGCTCGGATCACTGGCCCGTGTGGACCGACATTCTGCTCATCCCGTGATTCGCGCTCGATCAGGTGCGCAGCACGATCTTGCCGAACCCGACGTTGCTCGCCATCCGCGCGTGCGCCTCGGCGGCCTGGTCGAGTGACATCACCGTGTCGATCACGGGCGCGAGCTTGCCGCGCGCGAACAGCGGCACGACCTGGGCCTCGAACGCGCGCATCGCGGCGATCTTCTCCTCGAGCGGACGTGCGCGCAGCACGGTGCCGATGATCGACACCCGCTTGCGCAGCACGCGCGATAGATCGACCTCGGTGCGCGCACCCGCCATCAACCCGATCAACACGATGCGGCCGAGCGCGGCCACCGCCTCGAGATCCTCGTCGACGTACTTGCCGCCGACGAGCTCGAGCACGACGTCTGCGCCTGCCGGCGCGAGTGCCTTGACCGCCTTCGCAAAGCTGCCGCCCTCGGCGACGATGCCGGCATCCAGGCCGAGCGGCTTGGCGCGCTCGAGCTTGTCGGCGGTGCGCGCCGTGCCGATCACGAAGGCACCCAGCGCGCGACCGAGCTGGACGGCCGCCGTGCCGACACCGCTGCCGACCGCATGCACGAGCATGATCTCGCCACCCGCGAGCCCTGCACGCGTCACCATCGCGTCGTGTGCCGTGATGAACGCCTCCGGCACTGCCGCGGCCTCCTCGAACGACATCCCCGCCGGCATCTTCGCGAGCGCACGCTCGTGAGTCACCGCCGCCTCGGCGTAGCCACCGCCGCCGAGTAGACCGAACACGCGATCACCGATCGCGAGGCGTTCGACGCCCGCACCGACGGCATCCACCTCGCCGGCGATCTCGAGTCCCGGAATGTCCGGAGGCGAGTCGGCCGGCGCGGGATACGCGCCCATGCGCTGCAACAGATCGGCGCGGTTGACCGCCGTCGCTCGCACGGTCACGCGCACCTCGCCTCGGGCAGGCTCGGGTAGCGGACGTTCGACGACGGTGAGGACCTCCGGTCCACCGGGACGACTGATCGCGATCGCTTTCACCCGCGCATCTTGCGCGGGCGCGCGAACGATCTCTAGTGCGAGCTACCAGTAGCGCGGGCGCTGCACGTAGACGACGTTCGTCTGCGCCGCGTTGTTGTTGCGCTGCAGGGCGAGCATGCACAGCAGCAGCATCGAGCTGGACGAGAACCCGCTGGTCTGCTTGGTCAAATCCTTGATCGACGATGCGAGGTAGCTGAGGTCGTTGATCAGCGGGTCGCCGCTCTTGCCTCCGGTGACGGTGGTGAGCGTGGCGAGATCGATGGTCACGAGTTCGAGATCGGGCTTCGACATGACTGCTTCCTTGGGTCGGGTGGTGGTGGTGACCGAACTAAAAGCAGCCCGTGTGCCACCGCCAAGCCCCTGATCAGACTGGTCCGCGATCCAACTGATCGAGATGTTTGGGGATGCAGTTCGCCGACCACGGGTGACACCTCGGTGCTCCCACTGGGTGACGTGTCCCACGGCCGCGTTAGGGGCCGACGAGGAACTGCTGGTCCAGCTGGGACTTGATAGGGCGGCCGTCCTCGTCCAGCGCGGGGGCGTAGCGGAACCGGAAGATCAGGCCGGCGGCCTCGTCGTCCTTGGGTCCGCCCAGCCGTTTCGTGAGGTGCGCACCGACGACGTAGCCCTCGTGGTCGACCGTGACGCGGGCGATGAACAGCTCGCCATCGTCGACCTGGCGCTCTCGCGACGGGTAGATCAGCTTGGCGGGCCGCGCCTTCGACGCTCTTGGTGCTGCCGGTGGCGCCGGCAACCGCTCGCCCGCGCTCGCCAGGTGTCCGAGCCCGGAGCCGACGCCGCGGCCGATGCCGGTGCCATGGCCGCCGCCGCGACCGCCGCCATCGCCATCGCCGCTGTCGCCGCTGTCGCCATGACCGCTCGTCGCACTGGTGTGGGCCCGTCCGTCGGAAACGCGTTCTCCGTCGAGGATTTTGCGATCTTCGTCCTGCGATGCGGTCGCGATGTCCGAGAGTGAATCGGCGAGCGAGCGCTCCGTCGGTGCCCGGCGAACGATGTCTTGCCGGCGCGTGCGTGGCTCGGCGCGTGCGATCAGGGTGCGCGCGGCGTTCGGGTGCGTTGTTTGATCGTCGCGCGTGGCCCGCGTCGCGCTGGCCCCGTCGGCGCGACCGCCATTCCCACCGCCGCTCGACTGGCTCGACAGATCGACGAGCTCGACGAGGCTCGCCGGATCGACGTCGACGAGCTCGATGCTCGCGCGTTCGGTCGCGCTCTCTGGCTCCAGTGAGCGAACCGAAATCAACGCGAGGCCGACGGCTGCGTGGATCGCGATCGATCCCCCGAGTGCTGCGCGCCGCCTCATGCCTCCAGCATCGCGCGTCCGGCCCGCCTGTTCTCGCGGAGAATGCTCACAGCAGCCTGCCGGTCGCGACTCGCCGCACCACCTGCGACTCAGCTACGACGCGGCCGATGTGGCCGACTGCGTCGACTCGCACCGAATGCCAGCCTACCGGCGCCGCGGCCACTTCCTGCGAGGGGGCTCGATGGCGACGCCCATATGACCTATATGGGCCCGACCAGAGAGCCTGAACTCCGGGCTAGGGCTGCATCAGTTCGGTCGACCGTGGTGGTCATGGATGAAGACCGACACTCTCCGGTGTTGTTTTGGCTGCGCATACGCCCACCCAGGTTTGTCCGGCCGGTTCGATACAATCGGACAACGTTCAATAGTGGCCAACGCGGTTGCCGATCGCGTCCGGTTTGCACACCGCGTCATTTTGTGTGCATTACGTAACGATTTTTAATTACTACCTTCTTGCGGTCGGACCATCTGGTCCACGATCTGCAGTGCGCCGCGTCATAATGCGTCTCCTCCTAGCTTCCATTCTCCTCGTTGGTTGTGGTGCCGAAGTCCGAGATCCGGACGACCCGAACAATGCTTCATCGGTGCGCGAGCGTCTCGCGCTTGCTCCCACACTGTTCGAGGTGGCCACGGCGGACAGCGCCGGCGTGGTCACCGCAGCCCGCAAGTCAGACGGCGCCTGGGTCCCCGGCCTCGCGGATCTCCGGATCGACGCCGGCGAGCTCGTCGTCTCGGCCGATGCCGGCGGCGCGCTGTCGCTCGACGAGCTGCGCCTCGATGTCGGGCCGATCTCGATCCCCGAGAGCGTGCTCGGCTATCCGCTCGAGCTTACCGACATTCACCTGTCGTTGATCGATGCGGTCGAGGTCGACACCACGTGGTCGGGCGACGACGAGGCACGCGGCACCGCGTCGATCGATCTGCTTCTCGAATGGTCGCTGTCGAAC
>JACCYD010001151.1 GCA_013696695.1 Deltaproteobacteria bacterium
CCCGACGGGCACCGCGGCCCACGCGGCGGCCTTCGCCGCGCTGCCGCGAGTCTCGAGCCACGCGCGGATTCGCTCCTGCAGTGCGAGCAGCGCGACCGCGAACAGGATCAAGAACGGCACGATGACCTCGAACGCGCGCTCGTCGGTGGACAGCAGCAACAACGCACCGGCAACGCCACCGAGCGCACCAGCCGGCAACACGCGCCACATGCGATCCTTCTGACCGACGAGCTGCGCGCGCTGCGCGATCGTGGCGCCGAGATAGCCCGGGCACAGCGCGACGGTGTTCGTGAGACTCGCGATCACCGGCGACAGGCCGACGCCGACGAGCGCGGGAAACGTGATCAGCGAGCCTCCGCCGGCAATCGCATTGATGAGGCCCGCCGCAAACGCAGCCGCCCCGACCAGCGCGTACTCGGCAGGCGTCATCCCTTGAACGTCGACGGGCCGAGGTCGCCGAACGGCTCGTCGCGTTCCTTGACCGCCGCCTTGAAGCCGGACTCCGCCGCGCGGCGCGCGAAACCGTAGCCCTCGGCCGTGTGGCGCGCGATGCCGTCGAACACGGTGCCGAGGATCTGGCTCTGTGCGAGCCCGCCGGCATACGCCGTCTGGTTGAGCATCAGCTTCATCATCACCAGCTGATTGATCGGCATCCGCGCGATGCGCGAGAGCAGATTCTCGAATCGCGCATCGAGCTCGGCCCGTGGTGCGCATTCGGTGGCGAGCCCCCACGCGACGGCCTCGGTGCCCGACAGGCAATCGCCGGTGAACATCAGCCGCTTCGCCTTCTCGATGCCGATGCGATGCGCCCACAGTGCCGTCGTCGGCACGCCCCACACGCGCGCCGGCGGATAGCCGATCTTCGCGACATCCTCGATCACGAGCAGATCGCTGCACAGCGCGAGGTCGGTGCCACCGGCGACGCAGAACCCATGCACCTTGCAGACGACCGGCTTGTCCGAGTGGAACAGGCTCATGAAGCCGCGCACGTTGCGGCTCATCATCTGGTAGTCGATCATCGGATCCCACGTGCCCGACGGATCGTGGTTCTTGAACTGGACCATTGGATCCAGCGGAGAGCCCGGCTGCTGTGGCGCCCCCTGCTCGTTGACGCCCGTCATGCTCGCCTCGGCAGAAGCCACGAGATCGTAGCCACCGCAGAAGCCCTTGCCGTTGCCGGCGAGCGCGATCACGTGGACGCCGGGATCGAGGTTCGCGGCCTCGACACAGTCCGCGAGCTCGCGCGGCGTGACAAACGTGAGGCCGTTACCGCGCTCTGGCCGGTTCAGGGTGATCCGCGCGATGCGGCCATCCACGCTGTAGGTCATCGTTGTCAGCGCCATGCGGCGCGACGTTACTTCGTGGGCTGCTCGACGTCGACGAGCTCCGGCATCTCGTGCGCCGGGATCCGGATCTCCTGCGACAGGTCGGGCCGGCTGGTGCGCGGCACCGGCGTGATCGGCACCGAGCGGCCGAACCGCGTCGACGCCATGATCGCCTGCAGGATGCGAACGTCGGCGAGGCCTTCCCAGCCGCTCGGCTCGGGATCGCGATCCTCGCGGACGCAGCGCGCGAAGTACTCGAGCTCGGCGGCGACCTGATCGCGGCGCTGAAACGTGCGGGACTTCGAGCCATGTGCGCTGTTGATGGTCAGCCGCATGTCGGACGCGTAGTCGTAGGCGTTCTCGAGCACCAGCAGGCCCTCGGTGCCGATCACCTGGTAGTGCGCGCGATCGTACGCGCCGAAGCTGCAGGTGAACTGCGCGACGCGCTCCTGCGGAAACCGGAGCGTGACCGCATACGCCTCGTCGATCGACGAGAACCGCGGATCGTGCCCCGCGAGCCGGAACGCGGACACCTCGATCGGCTCGGCGCGGAACAGGTAGCGCGCCGCGTTCACGCAGTAGATGCCGATGTCGTAGAGCGGCCCTGCGCCGCGTCGCGGTTGCGTGCGGGTGTTGCCGTCACGGACCTGCATCGAGAACACCGAGCTGAACAGCCGTGGCTC
>JACCYD010001156.1 GCA_013696695.1 Deltaproteobacteria bacterium
GTGGTGACGCTGACGTGCGCGTCGACCAGCGTGGTGTCGACGACGTGGACGTTCGGGATGGCGTAGACCTGGCCGCCGACCTTGAACAGCATCGCCTGTGCGAGCGCCGTCGATAGCGGCAGCCGGAGGCTGAACGTCGTGCCGCGATGCGGGGTGGACGACACCTTGACCTCGCCACCGAGCCGCGACACGGTCTGCCGGACCAGGCCGATGCCGATGCCGCGCCCGGCGAGCTCGTCGGTGTCGTCCTTGACCGACACGCCGCTGCCGAGCAGCGCGTCGAGGATCTCGCCATCGTCGGCGAGCTGTGCACGCGCCTGTGACCACTGGCCGCTCGCGATCAGGCGATCGCGCACGGTCGCGGTGTCGATGCCGCGGCCGTCGTCGGTGATCTCGAGCACGAGGAGATTGCCGTCCTGCCGCGCGCGGATCGTGATCGTCGCGTTCGCGGGCTTGCCGAGCGCGATGCGCTCGTCGGCCGACTCGACGCCGTGCGCGACGGCGTTGCGCAACAGCTGCGTGATCGGATCGAACAGCTGCTCGGCGACGGCCTTGTCGAACTCGGTGTCTTCTCCGAGCGTGCGAAGCTCGACAACGACGCCGGTCGCGCGCCGTAACGCGCGCAACGTCCGCGCCGCGTGCGTCATCAGGCTCTTCGCGGACTCCATGCGGATCCGCGTCAGGCCGCGCTGCAGCTCGCCGATCGTGCGGCGCAGCGCCTCGATCTCGTCGAGCAGCGCCGCCGTGGTCTGCGAGAGCAGGGCGGCTTGCCCGGCGAGCTCGCTCTCGGTGGCGACCAGCGTCGCGCGGCCCGGCACGCCGGCATCGCCGAGCGAGTCGTGCAGCGTTTGTCGCGTGCGCGCCAGATCGCGGGCCAGGGTGCGTAGCAGCTGGACGCGACGCTCGATGCGCGTCCGATCGAACAGCAGCTCGCCGGCGCTCGACATCAGCGCGTCGATGCGATCGGGCTCGACGCGAAGCATCGCCTTGGGCTCCGGCACCGGCGTGTCATGCGGCGCGGGTTCGAGGATCGGCTCGGGGGGGGGCTCGACGAACGGCGGTGGCAGCGAGTTCGGCCGCCGATCCGGCCGCGCGATCTGATCGATCTGGACGCGGATCTGATCGGCGAGCGTGTCTGCCGCCGGTTCGCCGGCGACCGCGAAATAGCCGCGCAGCCCGTCGGTGATCTCGACGATCTGGTCAGCCGTCGTCGCGGTCCACGGCGTGGCATCGCGACCGAGCGCCGCCAGTGCGCTCTCGAGCCGGTGCGAGAGATCGACGATCGCGCCGAGCCCGACGGTGCCGGCCGCGCCTTTCAGCGTGTGCGTCACCCGCATCATCTCGGTCAGCGCCTCGGCCGAGGGCTTCGCCGACCCCGCGGCGAGCACGCGGATGGTCACCTGCTCGAGCGACTCTTCCGCTTCGCTGCGAAACAGCTGGCGCAGCATCGCGAGCTCGTCGGGATCGAAGTCGAGCTCCTGGTCGCTCATGTGCGTTCCACCGCAGTCGACGACACCGCGCCGACCAGCTCGACGGCCGAGCGCACCAGCTTCGTCGGATCGAGCAGCAGCATCGGCTTGCCCGACGAGTCGATCACGCTGCCGTCGTGATCGTGTAGCGATGCGACGTGATCGATCTGATCGACGCGCAGCGCGCACACGATGCCTTCGACTTCGAGGACGAGCGCACCATCCCCCTGGCGCGCCGGCGGACCAGGTTGGCCGCCGAGCAGCACGGCGACGTCGAGCACCGGCAAGATCGTGCCGTGCAGGTTGCAGACGCCGCCGAGCACCGGTGGTGCGGTGGGCACGCCGGTCACGAAGCCGAGGCTGACGACCTCACGGACCCAGCGCAGCTCGGCCGCGTATCGCACGGCGCCGATCGTGAACACGATGACGTTGCGCAGCTCCGGCATCGCGCTCCGCTACGGATCGCAGGCGACGCGGGCGCTCCCCGGCGGGGCCACCATCGTCTCGACGGTGAGCGCCAGGTTGTTGCCGGTACCGAGCTTGCCGTTCTGGTTCGAGCCGATGCACCACACCGAGCCATCCTTGTAGATCGCGCACAACGAGTCCGAGTAGAAGCTGCCGGCCAGGTAGAGCACCATGGTGGGCTCGAAGCGCGGTCCGTTCGTGCACGTCACGGTGCCGGCGGTGTCGAGATAGCAGACCGTCTCGCTCGACGGGCCCGCGCCGCCGCCCGAGACCGCCATCACGATGCTGCCGTTGGTCGGCCCGAACATCGTGTTCCCGCAGATGAAGCCATTCGCCTTGATCTGGCACTCGGTGCGGCTCTCGGCCGGCCGCAGCACGGTCGTATCGCTGAGACGAGGCGACCCAAAGGTGTCGACCCAGAGGCTGGTCTGGCCGGGACCGCCGATATCGATCGGCGGATTCCCGAAGTCCGAGCTGCCAAGCCCACCGCAGAACACCTGTCCGCCCGTGGTGATCCCGCAGATCTGGTCCCAGGTCCCCGAGGCGATCTGTGCGATGTCGGTTCGCGCCGTCCACTGCGTGAACTGTTGCGAGCTGGTGCCGGCCCCGAACGCGTTGGAGTTCGACCCCATGCACACGACGGTGCCATCCGTCTTGGTGATGCACATGCCGTTATCGAGGAACATCACCATGATCTGGACGGCGCCGGACTGGCCGGTGGTACCGAACGACATGCCGAAGCTCGTCGCGTCGATCTGGCCGGCACACTTGACGGTGTCGTCGGCGGCGAGGAAGCAGAAGCCGCCGCCAGCCATCGAGGCCGCGACGCGGCCGGTGCACGTCCCACCCTGATCGGTGCGGAACAGCGTCTGCGAGCCCTGGTACATCGGCTCCGCCACGCTCGGTGCGATCGACGTGACGGGCACCGCCAGTCCCGGCGGGCCGTCGGAGGCAGGCCCATCCACACCGGCGTCGTCGTTCGGGTTGTTACTCTTCACCGCGCCACATGCGGTGAGCGCGAGTACTGCCAGCCAGCATCTCCCCATCGGCCGATTGTACCCATCGGGCCGATGCGCGTCGCGTAAGAAGCGGCTTCGCTCCGAGCGTGCTAGCCGGTCGGTCGTTCGCGCTTGGCCGCCGCGAGCTCCGAAATCGGGCGCTGCTGCGCGGCGACGAGGCCGAGCAGCTCGTCGATGTCGACGCCCGGGGCGCTCGCCGCGATCGCGAACGCATCGTTCATCAGGGCGGTGGCGCGCTCGCGCTTTCCGCACACCAGGTAGGCGTCGGCCAGGATCAGCAGCCAGCTGCCCTGGAGGCCAGGCGATTCGATGGGGCAGGTCATCGGCATCTCGATCACGGCGGCTGCCTCGCCGCGACCGATCTGGATGCGCGCGAGGAGCTGGCGCCAGCCTTCACGCGACTCGGGGCCATGCTTGCCGTAGTTGATCTCGTGCTGCACCGCGATCGCGTGCGCGTCGTCGAACTTGCCGAGCTCGACCTGCGCCTTGGCGAGGACGAGCGCGCTGAAGCTCTCGTAGTGCGGGACGCGAATCTCGCGCCCGAGGCGCTCGAGCAGGTCGTGGCGGCGAATCATGAACAGCTGCGGCACGAGGTCGAACACCAGCGGCCGCCGGATCGCGAGCACCTGCTCGAACACGCGATCGAGGTTCGCTTCACCGAGGGCGATCGCCTGGGAGACGCGCGCCACGCTCTCGCGATCGCGACCCACCTGCCAGCGGACGATCAAGAACGTGCACGCGATCGCACCCGCGGCCGCCTGCGCGGCATGCTGCACCAGAACGATCGTGATGTCCGTGACCAGCGCGATCGCGGCCGCGACGACCAACGCGATCAACCCGATCTGCACCGTCGTCCGGATCGCCGTGGCGACCCGAAACCACTGACCGACGTAGTAGCTCGACATCAGGGTGATACCGGCGGTGGCCGCGATCAGCCCGAGCGGCATGGCGGCCGTCAGCGAGGTGACGCGAACCATCAACCCGACCGCGGTGAGGGCGACGCCGACCCAGAACAGAACCGGTCGCAGCCCCTGGCGTGCGAACGGCGAGATGACTAGCTCGCCGTGGCTTTGGACTCGAGCACGAGCTCGGGACGGGCGCGGTTCTCCACGACATCGCTGGTCACCACGCACTCCTTGACGCCCGTCAGCGACGGAATCTCGTACATGACGTCCAGCATGACCTCTTCGAGGATCGCTCGGAGGCCACGCGCGCCGGAGTTACGGCGAGAGGCTTCCTCGGCGATCGCGGTCAGTGCGTCGGGGCGGAAGTTGAGCTTCACGCCTTCGAGCTCGAACAGCCGGTGATATTGCTTTGCGAGCGCGTTGCGCGGCTTCCACAGCACCTCGGTGAGTGCTTCGACATCGAGCGCGTCGCACGACACGATCACGGGCAGGCGGCCCATGAACTCGGGGATCATGCCGAACTTGATCAGATCCTCGGTGCGCGCTTGCCGGCGCAACGCGTCCTTATCGTCCTCTGCGGTCGACACCTCGGCACCGAAGCCGAGGCCGCGCTGGCCGGTGCGGCGGCGGACGATGTCCTCGAGGCCGTTGAACGCTCCGCAGCAGATGAACAAGATGTCCGTCGTGTCGATCTGGATCAGCTCCTGCTGCGGGCGATTCCTCGCGCCGTCAGGGGTGATCGTGGCCGTCTTGCCTTCGAGGATCTTGAGCAGCGCCTGCTGAACGCCTTCGCCAGAGACATCGCGAGTGGGCGAGGGCGTGCCGCCCTTGCGCGCGATCTTGTCGATCTCGTCGATGCAGATGATGCCGCGCGCCGTCTTCTCGACGTCGCCGCCGGCCGCGCGGAACAGCGCCTTGACCACGCTCTCGACGTCCTCGCCGACGTAGCCGGCTTCCGTGAGCGTGGTGGCGTCCGCGATCGCGAACGGCACGTCGAGCTTCCTGGCGAGCGTCTGGGCGAGCAGCGTCTTGCCCGAGCCAGTGGGCCCGACCAGCAGGATGTTGCCCTTCTGGAGCTCGACGTCGGTGGCCTTGCCGCGGAGGCCGATGCGCTTGTAGTGGTTGTAGACGGCGACCGACAGCGCGCGCTTGGCCTCGCGCTGGCCAACGACGTAGCGATCGAGCTCGGCGACGATCGCGCGGGGCGGCGGATACTTCGGGCGCTCCGACGCCTCTTCTTTCGCGAGGATGTCGTTACACAGCGTGACGCACTGATCGCAAATGAAGACCCGCGGGCCGCTGATGAGCTTTCGCACCTCGCGCCGCTGCTTTCCGCAGAAGGAGCAGTGGAACTCTTCCATCCAGCGCCAATTCTTACACGTTACGTGGGGCTGGCAATAGGCCCAGCCCGGCCTGGCAGGTTTGGGAGGGGGAGAAGTTCGAGCTAGACGGTTGACCCGGGAGCGTTCGCGGGGATCACTCGGGCCGTGCGTGTCATCGTGATCTGCGCTGACCCCGAGAAAGCCGGGGATCCGGGCGCTGTCGCCACGCTCCTGACCGAATTGGGGTGCCGCGTTACGCTCGGGCGGTTCGACCTCGGGGGGCTCGATCTCGAGGAGGTCGCCCAGCAGCCACCCACCGTCGTCGTGGTCGAGGCCGGCGACGACGTGCAGCGAGCCCAGCGGACCATCAAGCGCCTCCGCGACGAGGGACCGCTCGTGGAAGTTCCGATCCTGATCGCCGTGACGGTCGGTCGGATGCCAGCGCTCGATTTCTCGATCGGGTTCGACGATTTCGTCCTGATCCCGATCGTCCCGGCCGAGCTGTACGCGCGGATGAGACAGCTCGACTGGCGCACCGCGACCTTCAACAACGACGACCTGTTGAAGATCGACGACCTGGTGATCGATATCGCCGGCTACGAAGTCCGGCTCGCCGGGCGCCGGATCGAGCTGACGCACCAGGAGTTCGAGCTGCTGCGCTACCTCGCGCAGCATCGCGGACGCGTGTTCACCCGCGAAGCGCTCCTCGAGCGCGCGTGGGGGTATCGCTACGCCGGTGGGACCCGCACGGTGGATATCCACGTCCGCCGTGTCCGCGCCAAGCTCGGGGACGCCAACTCGCTGATCGAGACCGTCCGCAACGTCGGCTACAAGATGCGGGCCTGAGCGGAAAAGGCCCTGCGGAGTTGGGATAGAGTGGCTGGGTGGCGGGGCGAGCCTCGATCGTCGGCGCTGCGGCGACTCACGTCGGCAAGGTGCGCGAGCACAACGAAGACGCACATTTCTTCGATGCGGATACTGGTGTGTTCTTGGTGTGCGACGGCATGGGCGGTCACGCTGCCGGCGAGGTCGCGAGCGCGATCGCGATCCGCACGATCCGCAACGAGTGGTCGAGCGCGGTTACGCACAAGCTGATCGACGGCTTCATGGATGGCGGGAGCCCCGACGTCAAGAAGCAGCTCCTCGGCTCGATCCGCGCGGGGGTCGTTGCGGCTCACGATTCGATCCTCGCCGAGGCGCGCCGCGATCTCACCAAGAAGGGCATGGGCACCACGCTGGTCGGCGCGGTGATCGTCGGCAACGAGCTGGTGTTCGCGCATGCCGGCGATTCGCGCGCGTACCTGGTGCGCGATGCGATCGCGCTCCAGCTGACCGAGGATCACACGCTGCTCGCGCGCTTGCTCGCCGCCGGCATCGACGTCGATCAGTCCGGCGAAGGCTCGCGATTCAAGAGCATGCTCACCAACGCGCTCGGCATCGGCGAGGAGTGCAAGGTGTCGACGTTCGTGGTGCCACTCGCCGACGGCGATCGATTCCTGCTGTGCAGCGACGGCATCAGCGAATACGTGCCCGAGCACGAGGTCGGCGAGGTGTTGACCAAGCAGCCGAGCCCGGCGCGTGCGGCGCAGAAGCTGATCGAGCTCGCCCTCGAGCGCGGCGGTGCCGACAACGCGACCGCGATCGTCGTTCGCGTGCTCGAGGCGGGCGAGACGCCGCAGCCGGCGGAGACCATCAAGCGCGACGAGGAAGTCATCAGGTCGTGTTCGCTGTGGAGCGCGAAGGTGACGCCGCAACAGCGGCTGCGCGCGCTGCGGATCGCGATCGCGCGCGATCACGTGATGGGCGAGCGACTGCCGGCGTATCACCTCGGCGACCGCGTCGCGTGGATCGTCGTCGAGGGCAGGGTGGTGCAAGTGGGAGCCGTGCTCGAGGCCGGCACGCTGCTGTATCCCGAGTCGCTGGTCGCCGATAGTCAGGCGCCAGACCGCGAGTCGCTCGCGGTGGCACGCACCGACGTTCGCGCGCTCGCGCTGCGCGCCGATGATTTCCGCGAGCTGTGCGAGGACGATTCCGAGCTCGCCGAGGTGTTGCTCGAGTCGCTGGCGCCGCTCATCAAGGAGCGCGCCGAGGTGCTGTTTCGCGCGCGTTCCGACCGGGCGGACACCCAGCACGACGCCGAGACGCAGGACGCGATCGCGGCGGCGCACACCAAGCCCGACGAGGCGCCGATCGATGCGCCGCAGCAGCCCCCGCGGCCGCGTCGCGCACAGAGCCCGGTGTCGGTCGAGCTCGACGAGCGGTTCGATGCCGTCACCGCGACGCCCGTCCCCGGCC
>JACCYD010001160.1 GCA_013696695.1 Deltaproteobacteria bacterium
GCCCTTGACGGCACCTGCGAAGTCCGCCGAGCGCCTGCCGAAAACGACGACGGGCCGGCTCTTCAGCCAGCCCGTCAAATCGCAGGTCGTTAGATCAGCTTACTGGCCGACCGAGCCGCTCGCCGAGGCCGAAACCTCGACCGAGACGGAGATGTTCGCCTGGATGCCGGCGGTCATCTTCGCGGCCGCGTAGATCTGGCCGGTGACGCACTTCGCCTGGTCCTTGAAGTTGTTCGCCAGCGACAGCGCGCTCGACTTGAGCTCGGCCGCCGACTTCACCCAACCCTCGACCGCGTGCTTGAGCGGCACGAGGCGCGAGCGGACCATGAAGATCTTCGGGAGGCCGGCCTTGAGCCCCTTGACGGTCTGCTCGGCGAGCTTCTTGTCGACGACGAGCTTCGCGTCGAGGTCGATCGTGAGCTCGGGCTCCGAGCACTGGACGTCGACCGCGGCCTTCACTTCCGCGTTCGCCTTGCACTGCGCCGACGCATCGACGTCCGCGTAGCCGTCGCACTTGCCTTCGCAAACGCCGTCGCACTTGCCCGACGTGTTCTTGCCGCTGCAGGTGCCCTGGCAGTTGCCACTGCACTTGGCCTTGATGTCGGCCGAGGCCTTGCCTTCGCACGACGCTGCCGCCGAAGCCGCCACCTTGGCGTCGACGGTGCAAACGGCCGGCTTGAACTTGATCTTGAGCGCGGCCTTCGACTTCACGGCGACGCCGTTGAGGTTCTTGTCGATGCGACCGTAGACCGCGGCACAGATGTCCTTGGTCTCGCCCTTGTAATCGGCTTCGGTCATGCCGATCTCGTTGCCGATGATGATGCAGCTGTTCTTGACGATGGCGACCGTCTCGATCGACGCCTTCTCGACGGCAGCGGTCGCCTCGAGGAACGCCTTCAGCTTGCGACCGGCGTCCGACGTTGAATAGCCGCCACACCCGTTCGGGTCGAGCGCTGCGTCGGGGCCAACGCCCGGCACACCGTCGAGCTTGTCGCTACCGGGGATCTTGGGCTTGCCAGGCATTCCCTTACCACCGGGACACGCCGCCAGAGCGACACCAGCGACGAGTGCGGTCGCCAGAACGAGCAGGGACTTCGAGTGCTTCGCGATCATGATCAGAGAGCTCCTGTGTTTCGCGCGACGGACGTCGCTCCGCGACTGGATATCAGAATCCGCACGTGCGGTCGCGCGACCGAGCCCGAAAAACCTCAGGGACGCGTCGACGGGGCACGATGCCCCGACACCCAAGGCTGCGGGCGCGGCGGCGTAGCGACTGGAGCGACCGTGCTCGGCGAGGCGAACACCAGACACTCGCTCAGCGGGTCGACCTGCGTGCTGGTGACGGTGAACGCTGGGGTCGGTACCGACAGGGTCTGATCCGTTCCGTTGGTGAACGTGTCGACCTCGACGTCGACGCGCTCGCCGACATCACCACTCAGCGCGACGTGGAACTTGCAGCGGCGCTCGAGGCCGGCGGTCTGCTCGACGCGCAGCATGCTCGTGGTCGCGGCCGGCGTGAACGTCACCCGGACCTCGGGCCACACCGGCGCGCCGGTGCCGTGGATCCAGGCCGCCGCGTAGTCGGCGAGGGCGAGACCCGTCGATGCTTCGAGCGCGGCGACCAGCTCGTCGACGGACAGCGAGCGCGCGCTGCCGAGCACGGTCTTCAGGCCCGCGATCACTTGATCCCGCGAGGTCAGCACCTCGAGCTGGCGAAACAGGATCATTGGCCCCGGCCCGTAGACATCGCCGTAGTAGTCGAACAGCGCCGGCTTCTCTGCCGGAACGGGGAAGAAGCCCGCGCCGCGCGAGAACAACTTCCACGCCCGCGCGGTCTGCGCGCCGATGGCGCCGTCGACCGTGTCCTCGTAGACGTACGAGAGATACTCGGCCATCGCTTCCTTCCACACGAAGTCGTAGGTGTCCGCGAGCGTCGTTTGATCGCCCGCCCACTGATGCGCGATCTCGTGGTCGGTGACGTGCGCGACCGGATCGCTGTAGCTCGACGGGCCCTTCAAACGGTCGTCGAGCACGATGTTCCCCGGGTGCTCGAACCCGCTCCAGTACGTCGGTGCGGTGAGGATGCGGAGCTCGCCGGCGAACGGGTAGGGGCCGAAGTTCGACTCCATGAACGACATGAAGCCGGAGTGATAGGCGCTGTCGAGGGCGGGCTCGATGCCGGTCTGCGCGCGATCGTAGACGACGACATCGACCGAGCCCCACTTACCCTTCGAGCTCTGCGTCCACGCGGGATACACCGCGACGCCGAACGTCGAGTACGTCGGGCCGCCGGCGGACGCGAAATCGCATTGCGTCTCCGTCGCGCTGACCTCGGTGATCGCGCCCGCGCACCGCGCGAGGAAGCCAGCTGGATGCGTGACGTGGAACGTGTACGTGGCGAACTGATCCGGCCGGTTGTCACACGGCCCGAAGCGATCGCAGCCGCCGACCCAGCTGACGAGGTAGTAGAACTTGTTGCCCGCGGCGTCCTGCGTGACCGAGTAACCGACCTGGCTGGTCGACAGCGTCTCCATCGGGATCGTGTGATCGGTCGCGAACGTGACCTCGGTGCCCGCCTCGTAGCCTGATCCGCACAGCTCGACGGCATCGGTCAGGAAGGTGATCTTGGAAGCCGACTCGCCGTTGATCGTCAGCGCCGTCGCCTGCAGGTCGGCGCCGCGAAACGGCAGCGTCAAGCAGTCGCCGCCGACGTCGATCGCAGCCGTGATCTCGGCATGCGCCGCGCGCGAGTCGACATCGAACGTCAGATCGTAGTGCGTGATGCGCGCCGTGATCGGACCGGTGGGTCCGCCGTCATTGCCGCCGCATGCTGCCAACAGAGCAAACGCGATCGCAGTCCGCATGCCCCGTCGATAACACAGCCCGCGGCGATCTCGTGTGACCGATTCAGCTCCAGCGCTGCCGGAGGAGTCCTTGTACGCCGAGGCGATCGGTATCGGACCGCACCGCGCCCATTGTAGATAAACTCATTGCAGCGCTGTTCGTACGCTACGACGTGCCGTCGCGCACGGGCCCAACCGGGATGGCCCCGCTAGGCGTCGCCGGGTCGACGGTCGGGCCGACCGGGGGCGTCGGGTCGACCGCGCGCGTCGGGTCGCGTGTCGGGTCGACGGGGCGCGTCGGGTCGTTGGGACGCGTCGGGTCGACGGGGCGCGCCACGGTGACCCGGAGCTCCATCCCGAGCTCGTCCTTGACCAGATCCGCCTTGCGGAGCAGCTGGTCGTCGCCGCGGCTCGGGCCATCACGCACCACGAGATCGAGCACGATCGCATTGCCCATGCGGGTGGCGACGACTTGCTCGACGCGCGAGCGATGCTGGGTGTCGAGGCTGTCGGCGATCCGGAGCAGCCCGCTCAGCTTGAGGCATTGCTTGCGCAGATCTTTGGGCAGCGGCGACTCGTTGATGATCTGCCTCGCGCGCGCGCCATCCTTGCGATGCGTGCGCGCCATCAGCGCCACCATCTCGCGGGCGGTGTTGTCGAGGCCGGGCAGCCGAGCCCATCGGATCATGTATTCGCTGTGCTTGTGGTGGCCCTGCGGGTTCACCACCTCGCCGACATCGTGGAGCAGCGCCGCGACCTCGAGCAGCACGCCCATGTCGTCGGGCACGCCGTGGACATCGCGCAGCTGATGAAACAGCGCGCGCGCGAGCAGCCGGACGTGCTCGCCATGCGTGGTGTCGTGATCGACGCGGTTCGCGAAGCCGCGCGCCGCGGTGAGCAGCGCTTTATCGTGGGCACCCTCGGCCGCCGCTTGCTCCTCGCGCGCCGTCTCCGCGAGCTCGAGCAGCACCGCTTCGCGAATGCCGACGCCCGGCGCGACCAGCTTGGAGATGCCGAGCTGCCGCGCGGCGGTCGCGAACACCAGCGCCGCGATGCCCATCACCTCGGCGCGATCTTTCTTGACGTCGTAGCGCGCCATCCGCTGCTCGACGTTGAGGCGGACGATCTCGGGCAGCGCCTTCTCGAGCGCCGCGAGCTCGAACGACGGCGTCGACGACTGGCCATCGCCGACGATCTTGGCGAGCGCCTCGGCATTGCCGCCGAGCGCCGCGATCACGCCGGCACCGCCGCCGCCCTTGGAGATCGACTGCATCAGCGTGGCGGTGTAGCGC